>JBCCSO010000001.1:0-70353 GCA_039199965.1 Chloroflexota bacterium
GCGTCGCTGCTGAACTTTCAGCCGAAGATCGAGGTGGTGGGTTCGGCCGAAAATGGGAGCGCGGCCCTCACACTCATTGCGGAAACACAACCCGATGTCGTCCTAATGGACGTACAGATGCCGGTCATGAATGGAATCGAAGCAACGGCCGAAATCGCCCGTCAATTCCCCGCTGTAAAAGTGCTGATGTTGACCACTTTTGACGATGAAGCGTATATTATGGGAGCGTTACAGGCGGGAGCATATGGCTATGTTCTAAAGAATACCCCCGCTCTTGATTTGGCACTGGCGGTTGAGATGGCCCATCGGGGCATCGTGCAGCTAACACACTCGGCCGCCCTCAAAGTTACCAAACAACCCTCGACTCCCTCCATACACGGCGATAATCCCCTGCAGCGGTTGACAGACCGCGAGTTAGAAGTTCTAAAGTTGGTGGTGCAAGGGGACAACAACCGGGAAATTGCTGAGAAGCTGGTCATTACGGCCGGTACGGTCAAGTCGCACATCTCCAACATCCTCAATCGCTTAGAGGCGCGAGACAGGACACAAGCAGCGGTTATCGCAGTCCGGCACGGTTTGCAGTAGTTAAATTCGGCGAAAACGAGATCTGTCTCTCAACTTACAACCAAAATTCAAGTCAATAGTGCGTTGTTCCAGTCGTTCCTGAGTCAAATCCCAATTCTAAACAGTATCTCTGAATCGAATGTTTGGGTATTTTTCAGAATAATAGCTTAGCTCATGGGCGGAGCTAAACAGGGCCACTAGGCGACCCTCAGCATCCTTCGTTTTTAGCATCCCGTACCGCCAAGGGAGCGATTCAACCTCCTCTTCTGGGCCATCCACCCAGCGTGCAAGTTGATGCGGTAGCCGATCCAACCGGGTTTTGACCCCGTATTCATCTTCGAGACGTGCCACAACCACTTCGAACTGCAAAACACCAACCACCGCCAGAATTGGATCTTTGCGGAATGCGTCTGCATCGTAAAAGACCTGCATAGCTCCTTCGGTTTCCAATTGGGTTACACCTTTTGTAAAGTTCTTCTGCTTGGAAATATCTGTGCTAATGAGTCTTGCAAAATGCTCGGGTGCAAAGCGCGGGATTGAATTAAATTTTAAGTCTCCCTTGACGGATAGGGTATCACCAATAGTATAGAGTTTATTGCCGGGCAAACCGATGATGTCACCCGCCCAAGCCTCATCAACCACTTCACGTGAGTCTGCAAAAAATGCGTATGGGCGTGAAAGTTTAAGTGTTTTGCCCGACCGAGGGTGATTTACCTGCATATTACGCTCAAACCGGCCGCTACAAATGCGCATATACGCCACACTATCTCGATGTTTCGGATTCATGTTTGCCTGAATTTTAAACACAAACCCGGAAAATGACTCTCCGGTCGGTTCAACATCACCCTTGTTGCTCTCGTAAGCGTCTGGTGGCGGTGCCAGATTAATGAAATCATCTAAGAAGAGCTGAACACCAAAATTGGTTAAAGCAGAACCAAAATAAACGGCTGTTTGTTCACCCGCCATAAGCGCGTCAAAATCATATTCAGCCAGTTCATCTAATAAGCCGATGTTGGTGTGTAAATCATCAAACTGATAGCTGCTCAATCGCTCTTCGATGCGAGGATCATCTATTGTAGTAATGGTTTCTGGTGAAATGGTTTGATTGTGGCTAGTGCGATCGTATAGGTATACATTTTCACTCTCGCGATCATAGACCCCCATAAAGCTGTCGCCGTCTCCGATTGGCCAATTTTTGGGTACAGCCTTCATCCCCAAAACCGTTTCAACCTCATCTAAAAGACCAATCGCATCCATTGCTGGTCGGTCCATTTTGTTGATAAAAGTGAAAACAGGAATGCCTCGCTGCTTACAAACCTCAAATAGTTTGCGCGTTTGCGGCTCAACCCCTTTAGCTGCGTCTAGTACCATCACGGCGCAGTCGGCGGCCATCAGTGTCCGGTAGGTATCTTCAGAAAAGTCTTGGTGACCGGGTGTATCCAGCAGATTAATAACGTGATCTTTGTACGGAAACTGCATTACGGTCGATGTGATTGATATGCCCCGCTCGCGCTCCATTTTCATCCAGTCAGAGGTTGTATTTTTTTGATTTCGCCGAGCACGAACGCTACCGGCCATATGGATGGCGTTACCATACAGCAATAGCTTCTCAGTTAGCGTTGTTTTACCTGCGTCGGGATGAGAGATGATGGCAAAAGTTCTTCTGCTACCAACTTGCTTTTTAATTTTTTCAGCTGAAATTTCTTCAGTCATGTATTTTATTTATAACACAGGAAAATTTTTAAGTCCCTGCGCTTTTTGATATGGAAGAGTCAATAATCTGGAATGATGACACAAAAAAGCGGCCACGGAAAATCCGTGACCGCCCGCAAATTATATTCAATTTTGACAGTTTTTGCTACCCGTCAGAGTCCTCTTCACCACTATCAGTTTCTTCAGAGTCAAAGATGCCGAAGGCGAAAGGACCGCTTGCTTCTGAATCGAATGCGGAAATCTCAACGATAATAACGATATCACCGGGGGCTTCAATACCCAAAAAACCGGGGTTGAAGTTTTTGGTATCGATATCATCGTTAGAATCTAATAACTCGCCGCTTTCAGAGTAAATATTCATGATCAGATCAAGTGCCAGCATGTCTTCAGCCATCGCGACGATGTCAACAACTTCACCTTCGTTCAATTTCACTTCGTAGAAAACTGAACTTCCTGCTTCTAACTCACCATCTACAATATCACCTAGCGCAAGGCTGCCAGCCAATTCTAGATCAGCCGATTCTTCACTTTCAGATTCATCAGAAGCCTCATCGTCTTCGGAGTCTTCTTCCTCTTCTTCAGGCTCTTCAGGCAGCTCGATTTCGCCTTGTAAATACAAGATTGCCGTTTCCAGAACAACGTCCTCTTCCGAAAAGAGCGTTTCCTCCGTTACGGGTACGACGATGTCAGGTTGGGCACCAATACCTTCTAGGTGAATATTACCATCAGCGTCTACGGCGCGTCCGACTGTGTAGCGTACTGATTCACCTTCCGGCATGCGCAAGTCGTTGATACTACCACCCAGTCCAGCCGATGGATATTGACCGATGATCGCAGCACGATTTTGCAAAGTTAGATCGTAGCTGAAAAATTCACAAGCACTAGCGCAAGCTGGACCAACCAGTACCGCAATGGTGCCATCATAATAAAGTGAACGGTCTGGAGGTAAGATTAGCTCTCTGGCATTTTCTGGTTTGATCAAGAACTCACCAGTTTCTTCGTCGAAGATCTCAGTATTTCCGGTGACAAGTGCCTCATCGAAGAAATAAGAGGCCATCATGTCCGCCAAGAATCCAAATCCGCCTCCATTTTGGCGCATATCAATAACCAGAGTGTCAATTTGATTGTCGTTCAAATTGCGAATCATCCGTTCCCATAATTGGATAGTTAGCAGCTGGTTATCTAAGAATCCGGTGATTTCGACGTAGCCGATCCCTTCATCTAGTAACTCAAACTCAACGGGCAGTTCTAGACCTGTACGGCCGGTAAAAAATGATGATTGTGAGAAACTATCAAACTCTTGAACAGTGGACAATGTTGCTGACAAGACGTCTGTAGAGTCTGGATTGATGTACTCAACTAAAATATCTGAGTTAGCAGGATAGCGTGTTGCATAACGGAGCTTTTGTAGCCGCTCAACATGCTCAGTACTAAATGGTGCAGACCAAGCGATCGTGTCATCTACATAGTTAGTGGTTGTAACGCCATCGATTGACACAATTTCTGCGCCCAGAGCGATCTCAGCATCTTCAGCCGGGCCACCCGGAAGCAAATAATTAACGATGATGCGGCCGTCGTCTACATCACGGATACCCATCCCGATACCGCCGCTAATCGCGCTAATGAAGTCGCTCTGGACAAAACCACCGCTAATATGACCATCTGGAATCTCCCACAAAAAGTTCCGCAAAGCGCGGCGATAGTCATCTGGATCCTCATCTTCTTCAGCTTCCTCGAAGAGAGGCATATACTTTTCCTTTAGGTCATCCCAGTCAACGCCTTTAATGTCGGTAAACGCATAGCTTTCACGCAGTTCTTCAACCAGCGCATCGAACGCTTCCGTGTAAGACAAATCTGAGAAATCGATCAGAGCGGCTCCTTCTGGCTCAAGGAGAGGAATATCCTGATTTCTTGAGCGATCAAAGGTAAAAGGAACAGTATCTAGATCCACAACGGTCCACCCTTGTGGTAGATCAATCATATCCTGATCATCATCAGTAAAGAGCAGACCATCCTCCCCAAAGTTGATTGGGAAGCTTTGAGCATCATCTGGGGCATAAACAACCAACTTACCACCAACAATCTCTCGCTCTGTTTCTAGTTCAGTACTGGTGCGGGTAGATGCATAAGCAGTTGACCATCCACCACCAGACATATCGCGCTCTTCAAGAAACGGACCACCGTAGGTGTTGTCCCAGTAAGCAACAGCGTAAATTTGGACACCCTGCTCATCCTCACCGTCATTGTCGACGTCACGCTCCCCACCTTTTGGCTCGATGGGAAGAACCATGCTGTATGAGAAAGGCGACTGCTTGAAGTCTGAGGTAATCTGGCCCAAAACTTGTGATTCAAGCGGGAATAGATAGACGCGATTGCGATCAACAAACCCTGTTTGATCTTCAAGGATGACGAGTGGCTGGACGGTTCCTTCACCGAAAAACGGATTTGTATAGGTCAACTCTCCCGTGATTGAGGCTAAACCACCTTCATCTGCATTGATAAAGGGACTGTCGTCTTCGTCGCCCTCGTCATCTTGCTCAGTTTCACCCTCTTCTTCTGACTCCTCATCTGTGTCGCTTTCGGTTTCAGAATCTTCATCCTCATCGTCATCTTGGCTGGGTAGTAAACCATCGTTTGAGGGGGGCGCAATTAGTGTGTTTTCTGTCAGTTGGGGAGATGCAAGGGCAGCGGCCGTAAACGAGGCCAATAAAAGTGATACAACGATAAAGATCAATGATTTTTTCATGTCCGAATCCTACTAAAATTTTTTTGATGTATGCACAGAATCCCGGTTCACTCAGTATCAGGCCATATTATGTGAGACCATAGTCCTGTGAGCAACTGATTGAAGTATGATTTTAATATAGATAGTAAAAAGGCCCGGAATTCCGGGCCTTTGAGCGAAAGCTACTATGGGTAGTGGTTCAAATAGTTCTTAATCGCGTCGGCCGAATAAGATGAAAGCGTAGTACAAAACTTGCATAATCGCCTGAATAGCAGCTGCAACATATGTTAGGGCTGCCGCGTTCAGAACCGCATTTACCCCTTGCATTTCATCTTTAAAAAGAATGCCATGCTCAGTGAGCAGCGCCTTCGCCCGACGGCTAGCATCGAACTCGACCGGCAGGGTTACAACAGCAAACACTGCCACAGCCCCATATAAAATCATTCCCAATACAGCAATATAAAAGCCGATCGGCGAATTCAAGAATGAAACAAGCAGCAAGCCGCCCATAAACATCCAAGTACCCCATTGGCTGCCGAATTGAACGGTTGGAACCAACGCACTACGAACAGTTAAGGGACCATAGTTCTGCGCGTCTTGAAGCGCATGCCCCATCTCATGTGCCGCGATTCCGGCCGCTGCCACACTGCGGGAATCGTGTGTTGCTTCACTCAGGCGCAGTACTTTGCCGCGTGGGTCATAGTGATCTGTTAAATTACCAGCGGTCCGCTCAACCTGAACATTATATAATCCTTCCGCGTCCAGCATCCGACGTGCAACCTCTGCTCCGGTCATTCCGCTAGCAGTACCAACCTTTGAGTATTTGTTAAAGTTGCTCTTTACACGCCATTGCGCCCATAGGCCCAATAAGAGAGGTGGCACGACAAATAGTAAGTAAGGTCCGAAACTTCCAAACATAGAGTTATAATCCTCCGGGATTTTTAGCTGCTAAAACTCAACTGTGTTGAGTGATATTTTTCAATGAATTACCGTATATTACACGGTTTACCAAGCATTACGTGATTACGCTCAAAAAATGTTAAGACAGTTCATGATCTTAACAAAGTTTTTAGATTTTTTCATCCCAATTACTAGACTAATGCGCGGTCGTATGCAGTGTATCGCACACTTTTGAACCCATTGATGATCAAGAAATTAAGAGATGGTTTAACCCTCCGTACAGCCACAAAAAACGACGTAAATAATATCGCTAAATTTAATGGACGTTTGCATGAAGAGCCGGGTGAGGAAGGTAAGATCGTGGCTTGGTCACAGGATTTATTATCAGGCCTGCATCCAACAACATCTACAAAAGATTTTTTTGTTGTTGAAACAGAAAGTGGTGAAATCGTTTCATCAACGTGCAACATTCCTCAAACGTGGACGTACGAGGATGTTTCTTTCCCAGTTGGGCGACCTGAGTTAGTGGCTACGGATGAAAATTGGCGTAAAAGAGGGCTAGTACGTGAACAGTTTGATGCTCTGCACAAGATAAGTGAGTCAAATGGGGATTTGATGCAGGTGATCACTGGTATTCCTTGGTATTACAGACAGTTTGGCTACAGCCATGCACTTGATTTAGGCGGTGCGAGGCTGTTTGATTGGCATCGGCCGGGCAATAATCCAAAAATCAATGAGGAAGATGAAGCGTTTCAGCACCGTGAGGCCAAAGTGTCAGATATTGCTATTCTGCAAGCATACTATCATATACACGGCTTCGATTATCTCATTAACTGCGAGCGTACAAAAATGATTTGGGCTCACGAATTAACCGGCCGATCAAAAGATTCAATTTACAAAAAAAGTTATTGGATAGTCACCCGCAGGAACGGTGATCCTGTAGGCTATATTGGATTTGTTGTATGGCCAGTTGGGCTGTCAATCCAAGAAATTGCTTGTGATCCGAATCAATCAATGCGAGAGTTTTGCTTGTATGTTACAAGAGCCTTAAACCGATGGCGTAAGGGGCACAATCAATCTGAAGAGGATCGGATAGAACGGCTTCTATTTTATTTAGGATATGATCATAAAGCCTATCAAGCACTCGGCCCTCAGCTTGGCCGTCAAGGCAAATCATATGCTTGGTACATACGCATTCCTGATATTCCTAAGTTTTTATTGCATATTCGGCCGGTACTTGAGCGACGTTTGGCAAATAGCGTGATGGTAAACCACACAGGACAGCATAAAGTAAATTTATATCAAGAACACTTTTACCTTGACTTCAAACAGGGCAAGATCACGTCAATCAAGCCATACATCCCAACACTTCCGCAAGATGGTCAAACTCTTTTCACCCGGCCAGAATTTATTCAGCTCATTTGCGGCCATCGTTCATATGAAGAAATTAGCTTTATTCATGTTGACTGCGGCGGAAATGCAGAATCTAGTATCCTGATGAATATTTTATTTCCAAAAAAGCCCAGCCAGCCGATTGGGCTAACGTAACCGTATGCAAATTGATCCAATACTAGCCCCTTTTTTACAAGGGGGTCAAACACTTATTCTGGATGGCGGCTTAGCCACTGAGCTTGAAAAACGTGGGTTTGATTTAGACCATGACTTGTGGTCTGCGAAGATACTTTTAGAGAATCCTGAGGCTATTAAGCAACTCCACATAGATTACTTGCTCGCTGGAGCAGACTGCATCATTACAGCCACTTACCAAGCTACAATCCAAGGTTTGCAAACATTTGGTCTGTCTCATAGGGAATCGGTCGATCTTATGAAGTTGGCGGTTGATTTAGCAATAGATGCTCGAGACGAGTTTTGGTCTGTGGAAGAAAATCGAGTAGGTCGTCGGCAACCTTTAGTTGCAGCTAGTGTCGGGCCTTACGGAGCATATCTCGCTGATGGGTCTGAATACCGTGGCGACTATGGTTTATCAGCAGAAGAACTTGTTTCATTTCATGCGGAACGTTGGTGGATTCTGGCTCAGTCAGGGGCTGACTTTCTGGTTTGTGAAACCACCCCATCGATTGTAGAGGCGAAAGCATATGCGATGCTGCTTAGTCAGAATCAAACGGTGCGGGCTGCGATCTCTTTTTCTTGCTTTGATGAGGCTTCCATCTGTGATAAGACTCGCATTGACCAATTTAGCAAGCACCAGTTTGACTATGCGAATTTTATTTCCATAGGCATAAACTGCACGTCGCCGCAGTACATTCCGGAGCTTATTCAAGAGTTTCAAAAAATCACCGAAAAACCTATTATCATTTACCCAAACTCCGGTGAAGAGTGGGATGCTGAACATCACTGCTGGACAGGCACTACCCACCCAGAAGAGTTTGGCACGGCCGTACGTGAGTGGCGTAGAATGGGTGCTGGGATCATAGGGGGATGCTGTCGGACAGGCCCTAATCACATTGAAGCGATTAGTACACGCCTGCGCAAACCTAACGCCTCTGATCCAATCGACATATAATCTGCACCATGACATTATTGGAAGAAATCCTTCAGGCTGAAGACCGAACCCGCCAGCACATTCGTGAAACCTTCTTAGATTTTTCGCCCCGTTTCAGTGAAATAGTTGGCGGGCACGTTCTGTTTAAGCTTGAAAATCAGCAGCACACGGGCTCTTTTAAGCTTCGCGGAGCCATGAATCGAATTTATTCGCTGAGCCCTGCAGAGGCGAAACAGGGAATCGTAACAGCTTCGAGTGGCAATCATGGAGCGGCCGTCGCAAAAGCCTTGACCCTGTTTGATACACCGGGCATCGTTTACGTACCAGTGGGAACATCAAAAACTAAAGTAGAGAACATGGAGCAATATGGTATTGAAGTTCGATATGAAGGAGATGATGGCGTCGTTGCGGAGCTAGCTGCTAGAAATTTTGCAAATGCTTCAGGCAAGACTTTTATTTCACCCTACAATGATCTACAAGTGGCGGCTGGACAAGGAACCTGTGCGGTTGAAATTGAGCGGCAATTATCTCGCGAATCGGCCGATTATGTTTTTGTAGCCGTTGGCGGTGGTGGGTTAATTTCTGGGATCGGTTGCTATCTCAAGTCAGTCTGGCCCAATGTCAAAATCATCGGCTGTCAACCTGCTCATTCAGACGTGATGGCGCAGTCAATTAAGGCTGGGGAAATCTTAGATCTGCCATCCCTTCCAACTCTAAGCGATGGCACGGCTGGAGGAATTGAGCCAAACGCAATCACATTTAATTTTGTGCAGAAGTACGTAGATGAGTTTGCAATCGTCACAGAAAAAGAAATTGCTAATGCGATGACCCAATATATGTCAATTCATCACCAGATGATTGAAGGAGCAGCTGGGGTTGCCGTTGCCGGATTGCTTCAGAAAAAAGCAGAAATTCAAGGAAAGACATCGGTTGTGATTATCTGCGGTGGCAATATCGGCATGGATACTCTTGCAAATGTGATCAACCAAACCTTAGATATAGATAAAGGTGGCAAATGAGTCCAAAAGCGCTTGATGACGTCCGGGTCATCGATCTTTCGCGCATCCTCGCCGGCCCGTACATTGGCATGCTGCTGGGGGACTACGGAGCAGATGTAATCAAAATTGAACAACCCGAAATCGGTGATGGAACACGGCAATGGGGCCCACCGTGGGTGGGGAGTGAAGCCGCATATTTTTTTGCAGCCAATCGGAACAAACGCAGTCTCACCCTAAACCTAAAAAGCAGTGAAGGATTAGGCATTCTGCATCAGCTTTTAGAATCGGCCGATGTCTTAATTGAAAATTTCAAAGTAGGCGGGCTTGCAAAACTAGGACTTGATTATGAGACCTTGGCAAAAAAGTACCCTCGCTTGATTTACGTTTCTGTGACCGGCTATGGTCAAACTGGACCAGAAAAAGACAAACCGGGGTACGACGCAATGATTCAAGCTCAGGGTGGGATCATGTCAATTACCGGCCCAGACAATGGCATGCCACACAAGGTTGGGGTAGCAGTCGTAGACGTTACAACAGGGCTGTACGCTACAACGGCCGTTTTAGCCGCCTTGCTTCATAGAGAAAGGACCGGTCAGGGGCAGCAAATTGATATCGCCCTTCTCGACGCACAGGTTGGCTGGCTTGTCAATATTGCCCAGAACTACTTGGCAACGGGTGAAACACCTCAACGGTATGGGAATGCTCATCCAAGCTTGGTTCCCTACGAAACATTTGAAACTGCTGACGGTCACATCGTGCTGGCGATTGGGAGTGATGATCAGTTCAGAAAACTTTGCACATCTGCTAACCGTCATGATTTATGGGAAGATAATCGATTCAAAACCAACGCATCAAGGGTTGAGCACAGAGAAATACTGGTACCAATCCTTCGCAAAATGATGGCTACACGCAGCTCCAATAGCTGGCTAAAGCTTTGCCAATCGATTAACGTCCCGGCCGGGCCAATCAATACCATCGACACAGTTCTAGAAAGCGACCAAGTACAAGCAAGACAAATGGTTCAAAGTGTCAAACACTCAATTGAAGGTGGCATAAAAATCCTTGGCCCAGTTCCCAAACTGTCTAAGTCTCCGGCCGAAATTTTTCTACCCCCTCCAGCTTTAAGCGAGCATACAGATGAAATTCTTAAAGGGTTGGGTTACACTTTGGGAGAAATAGCGCGGCTAAAGGAAAAGCGAGTCATCTAGCTCTGCTGCGCTCTGAAGAGGAAAAGGAGGAAATATGGCCTTCCCTATTTATCAGGTAGACGCCTTCACGCATATACCATATCGAGGCAACCCGGCAGCCGTCTTAATCTTAGACAAAATGAAGCCATCTGACTGGATGCAAAAAGTAGCTGCAGAGATGAATCTGTCTGAAACCGCCTTCGTTGCGCCTAACGTAGATCCGTTCAAGCGGGTCTGGCAGCTAAAATGGTTTACCCCAGCAACCGAGGTTGAACTTTGCGGACACGCAACAATTGCTACAGCCCACGTTCTTTTCTCAGAGGGCTACGTGAAGCCAAACGAACCAGCCCGGTTTGATACGCTCTCTGGCGAATTATCAGCCATCAAGAATACGGGCAGTTGGATCGAGCTGAACTTCCCAACCTCTTCACTGCAAGATATAACCGTTCCTGCAGAACAGGTGGAAGCCGCTATTGGGACCAAACCGGTCGCTATCAAAAAAGCCAGCTTTGATCAAGAGTTCGACTGGTTGATTGAGCTCCCATCTTCTCAGGCAGTAAGAGATTTCAAGGTAGATGTAACTGCAATCGCAAAGCTGGGCGGGAGAGGTGTGTGTATAACGAGCCAGGGTGGAGCCGAAGATAATGGCAAACCAGATTTTGTCTCACGCTTCTTTGCCCCAAATGTTGGCGTTGATGAGGATCCTGTCACGGGTTCAGCCCACTGCTATCTTTCAGCCTACTGGGCCAAAAAGCTTAACAAAACTGAATTGACAGCCCATCAGGTTTCAAGCAGAGGAGGCACATTGAAAATCACACTAGATGGAAAAAGGACGAAAATCTCCGGCCGAGCTGTCACAATTTTTAAAGGGAATCTGCTCAAGTAATCAACAAGGCCCAAGCTCACCTAGTTTGCCACATTACGCGCTTTTATTACGGTTTCTGAAACCATCTTCTCAAAATTCTCCAATTCTTGTCATATTAATTGGGTTTACCATTACTACAACCATTACTGGTGGTACACTCTGGATGCATAGGCTCCCCCCCGAGGTGATGGAGATAACGCCCGTTGTTTCCACACCTCATTTTTTTTGCTTACAACCAAATCGATAGCCGATTTAACGAATTACCAGCGGAATAAACACTGAAAATAACCCAGCCTCTTGCACTGTAACTGTATGAACAACGTCACTTGCCGCATTGTATTGATCATTACCAGTTTGACGCGCAGTGATCTGACAAGTACCTATGGCAACAGCGGAGGCAGTATTTCCTGAAACGGAACAAATGGATGGGGTTTTACTAACAAATTTCACGGTTAGTCCCGAGGAGGCTGTTGCTACCAAGTTGAATGAAGTGTCAACAAATACACTTGAGTTATTTGCTGGGGAAGAAAATGTAATTGACTGAGCCTGCAAACTTGAGCTACCCACAACAATTGATCTAAATACGTCTACGGCCGCCTGAAAGTTTTCATTTCCAGCCTGTGAAGCCTTGATCTGACAGCTTCCATTTGTCAGCATAGTAACCAGATTATTGGAGATTGAGCAAACACTAGGCGTTGTAACGGCAAACGAAACGGATAAACCTGAGTCTGTGGTAGCGAACAGGGTGAAAGCATCACCAATAGAGCCAGTTGCCTCATCATTCGGACTAATAAAATCTATCGACTGACTCTTTTTATTAACCAAAAGCGAAACAGCTTGAGCTGGTGCCGCATTGTATGCATCGTTCCCGCTTTGGTTAACTTCGATAGTACAAGTCCCAGCTTGAAGCAGTGTTGCAGAATCATCAGAAATAGAGCAAATAGAGGGGGTTAGGCTGCTGAAAACAACTGTCAAGTTTGACGAAGCATTCGCTTCTAAATCAACAACATCATCAATGGTAAAGCTGTCTCCATCATCGGGAGATGTAAACATAATATTTTGATCATTTTTTGAGACAGAAATACTTTGCTGAACATCGTCGGCCGGTTCGTACTCATTATTACCCGGCTGAGATGCGGTGATTGTGCATGTGCCCCTTTGATTAACGATCAAAATCATAGTGACTATCTCGCATACTGAGGTTGTCTCAACTGTCAGCGTCACATCTAAACCAGATGTTGAGCTAGCATCAAGTGTGACCTCTTCAGTCACAAGCATGCCATCCTGTGCTCCGGCCGGAAGCTCAAACGTAATAGTCTGAGGCAAAAGATCACCAGATATTTCATACGCACCCATATCAACGGTAGTGTTGTGAATGCGCACCTTACCATCTAGGTCGATCGGCAGCGTCTCAACGATATTGCCGTTTGAATTTACATCAACTACATCAACGGGCACGGCCGTATTAAGTCCAGCATCAACCGGGGACGCTAATTCCTTGAGCCTCAAATTCCCACAGTTATCATCGCTAACCCTACTAGCGTCTCCCCCCCAGACGTTATCTACTCCGTTATCTGGATCTTCCACAAACGGCGAGGTTGTGCTGGCTACGTTGCCTGTGCCGCTAAACGGGCTAGCATTGTCTGAAATCAAGCTGTGGGTTGCATTCAAAGTAGCCAACCCACTATTGTCTATTTCTGAACTATTTCCCCAAATGATGCTGTTACTAATTGTCACATCGTTGCCTGCTTCCCTAACGTAGATACCACCCCCATTTGCAGCCTGATTTCCAGACATCGTCACATTGTCCAAGTCTACCGAGTTATTGCTACGCATGCGTAGCGCCCCCCCATTTTCTCCGCTGACGTTTGCAGAAAATGCAGCATTCATCACTTGAATATTGTTATCATTCGCAATAGATAAACCTGAGCCAGCATTGGAATTAGAATTAGCTCCGTCATAACTAGTGTTTCTACATACGTAAAAGTTCCCAAAATCAGCCGTATTTCTATCATTTAGATAAACGCCAGCTGCATGTCGGCCCAAGGTTCCAATCACAGATACATTTGAAAAAGTAGGATTATTATCATCCAAAAAGAAAACACCGGCCCCAAAATCATTCGCTCGTGTATTTTCAATCATTACGTTTTCAAGAACAGGATTACTGTTAGAAAAGAAGTGAATGCCACCACCATCATTCTCGCTATAAGTCCCAATGATGTATAAATTGCGCAGAACAGGGCTTGCATTGTCCTTAAAATTAATGCCGGCACCAGTTGATTTACCACCTCCATCACCGCTACCTCCCTCCGTTTTGCCAGCTGTAATCACAAAGCCATCTACGACTGTGGTGTTGGTATATGTTACTGTTGTGCTCCCTTGAATAACATGGTGGGCATTCGAACCCTGAATATCATCATACGACTCTGTAATTCCATCCGTTTTTGTATCATTGTTGTCAATATCTCCGGACAAAATTGTTTTATTTATTTCCCAGTTGCGATCTGAAAAATCAGACCCACCACTAGGAAATCCGCCATACATTTCAACACCTTCTGTTAGTAAGAACGTTACCGAACGAGCATCAGACACATCAGTACGTTCAGAAGGCAGGTAAACACCCTCAGCAATCCAAATTTCATCTCCATCAACTGCGACATTTAGCGCCTGCTGAACGGTCAAAAACGCATTGTCCCAGTCAGTCCCAGATTGACTCCCAAACGCGCTTTGATCCACGTAGTAAACAGTCCCATTTGCGTAGGCGATTGAGAAAATTGAAGACAATAACAGCGCGAATACGCTAACTAGGCCCGAAAAATAGGCAAGCGACACTTTGTGATTAGCTCGTTGATTCATTGAGAGATTACCTTTGTCTGATTTGGTTATTTTATTTGGGAGAAGTTTGGGTGATTTAGACGCGCTGTACCTTTGGTCGTCTTGGAACACATTTCGTTTGTAATGCTATGTAATCGTAGAACTCTTTTTGTAAACTGGAACACGATTGGCGCTGGCAGACAAACCAAACAGCCGATTTTTACACCTTTGTATAGCTCCTCAAGGTGTTTTTCTTTCTTACAGCTTTGCTAAGTACATAGTTTGTAAAGCAATGTGTACCAATCGGTCAATTTGAAGGTTGTGGTCTATCTTGAAACTGCTGTTCGTTCTGATATTGAAGGCTTCCATAAAACCTAAGAGCCTTGGACAAATTATCCAATGGCGGCCTGTAAACCTTCTTCAAATCTAACAAGCGTTTCCTCCGCATCCGCGTCTGAGTGCTCTGCACAAATAAAGAATGGTTCGATGCCACCAGCCTCCGGCATAACGCCATTTACGATCATGTGCCTATACACTTTTTCAGACAGCTCCCAGTTTGGCAACGTCTTCAGTTCACGCCAATCTTTCGGCCGCTCTTCTGAAAAACATACACCAAACATACCGGGGGTCCCATTAATTGTGACAGGCACTCCGTGACGCTGACAGATCTCCAAAATACCATCTTGCAACATCCGGCCGTGTTTTTCAATTTTTGGGAAAACTTCCCCGTTCTGAATCAGCTCCAGCGTCGCATCAGCCGCGGCCGTTGAAACAACGTTGCCAGTATACGTACCACCTTGAAACACACCGCCATATGTAAGCTTCATCATCAACTCTTTTTTACCGCCAAATGCAGCCACAGGAAAGCCATTTCCCATCGCTTTGGCATAGGTCGATAGATCGGGCTCAACGCCAAAATACTCCCTTGCACCCCCGGGAGCGATCCTAAATCCAGTTTTGACTTCATCAAAAATCAGGACAATGCCATACTCATCACAAATCCGACGCAAAAAATGATGATATCCTTCGGCCGGAGTTAAAGCATTTGAGTTCCCCAGCATTGGCTCAACGATGATTGCGGCCACCTCATGCCCACGCTCCGCCAAAATCTCACTCAAAACCTGTTCGTCATTCCACGGGCAAGTGATAATTAAATCATCAAAAGCCTTAGGGACCCCCAAACTATTTTTATAGGGGGTGGGTCGGCTACGACTTCCGACTTCTTCTAGTGGCGCCCCCTGTGTAGACCACATAACGCTGTCGTGCGCACCGTGGTAGGATCCCTCAAATTTCAGCACAACATCCCGGCCGGTGTACCCTCTAGCCAGCCTGATCGCATGCATAGTGCACTCGGTTCCCGTGTTTGCAAGTCTAACCATCTCTACACCCGGGCACAGATCAATAATCCGCTCACAGACGCTCACTTCATAGTGCTGGGTTGCAGCAAAGCTCACACCGTGATCGATTGCTTCTTTGACCCGATTGTTGACAAATTCATTACCATGGCCGATCAGAACCGGCCCCCAGCCCAGTCGGTAATCAATATAACGATTGCCATCGTAGTCGAAAATATGCCCTCCCTTTGCATCCTCAACTACAACAGTTTGCTCGCTCCCATAAAATCGATAGTTAGAGCTGACCCCATACGGAGTCACTGCTTGTGCTCGCTTGAAAAACGCCTTGCTTTTGGTACCTTGCTGAATCATAAAATCACCCGAATTTTTGACTCAGTGTATCAATAGGTTTGGCACACCGCAATTGACTTTCGAAATTCAATTTACGGAGCAAACTGGCTCAGTCCGCTTTTGCTCAAAACCCAAATTGTACCGTCAGGCTCAATCAACATGTCGATGATCTCGTTAGAAAGTAGACCATCAGCCGTTGAGAGGGTTAGCCAGTTTTCTCCACGCAAGGTTGAAATACCGCGATCTGTAGCGATCCACGGCCGCAGGTCAAGACCACTGGCTACGGCGGTCACAGAACCAAAATTTTCAAGCTCAACTACGCGCCGATTATCCCCATCCACCCGCACTAACTCATAATCTGAAACGAACCACAGAGCATCATCAGCTGCACGGGTTAGGTCATTAAAGGTCCGGCCGCGCAAGTGCAGAATCGTCCAATCTAATTTTTCAGTTGCCAAATCTAATTCTAAGCCACCATTATTGCGCGTTGCCCACCAAATTGACCCTCCATCGGGGCTTATGTTCCCCGCTACAACGTCTAAAGTCTCTCGATGTGGAATCATGCGACAAATGCCATTATCAATCACTGCAACTCCTTGGTCTGTCCCCAGCCAAGCCTTGCCATCTTTCATTACGACCTCTTGCACCTTGGCGGTCGAGAGCTCTCGCTGATAAAACAGCCACGGTTCTGCACCGGGCGCTACGTTTTCTTCCGGCAGCAGTCTGGCTAGGCGGCCTTCCCATCCAGCTACCCATACGGACCCATCAGACGAGGTATGTAGTTGAGTGATCCCTTCGAAATAAAGTCGATAGTCATTCGGCCGGTAGAGTAGTTCATCTTCAGCCAAGCGGCCGATTTCAGCAAAATACGTGCCATACCAGACCTGCTGATCTGATGTAACCGTCATATCAACTACCTCATTTCGGCGAGGTGCATTTAGCGAAATATGTCCACCGTTTACAGCATCTGGGTCAATAATATTGTGAATAAATGTCCACTCACCGTCACGGAAAGTACTGAAACCAAAGCGAGGATCGCCGTATCCTACCCAAAGCTGATCATTGGGGTCAACGGTCAGCACAGTCACATCATTGGTTGACAGTCCATTATTGATAGTATGTATAACCCAATCCCCAGCAGTATCTGGCAATAGCTGCGCGATTCCATTTGAGCTGGAAATCCAAAGACCATCAGAATTTGCGGCAAAGCCCCCAGTAATATCATCCAGAGGTGGATTATTAATGGGTATAAACTGATCTCCAACTAGATGAATCAGCTGATTTTCCATAACCAGCCACAGGTTTCCGTTGACGCTGGTTGCCATGCGCTGAACTGTTCGGCCGTCGATTAGGTCCCAACCCCTCGTCTCGCTATTTAATCGGAACAGCCCCACATCCAAACCTAGCCAGATGTTCCCCTCATAGTCAGTTTCTATCTTTCTAGCTGAGTACTCTGGCGGCAGACCGTCAACAAAATATTCCCACGCCCCGTTCTGTAATCGACCCACCGACTCATTACCCAAGAACCAAAGTGCACCGTCAGTTGATTCTGTCATGGCGTAAAGTCTGCCGACATTCATTCCAGCCGTACGGCACTCTAAATGCTCTACGTTACCCGCTGTATCAACAAGCATGACCCCATCAGCCGGAAACTTGCCCGAAAGCGCAATCCGGCCATCCTCAGCAAAGGTCAGTGCCGAGGCCGACTGAAGTGCAAACGTTTGCCAATCACCATTTAACTCAGACAGCAAAGACACCCCAGCATCGCCTGCCAACGCGACACCTTGATCCAAACGGGCAAAGCTAGTAAGAGAAGCGTGTGGGAAATCATCTGCTAGCACAATTTGATCTTGAATCACGCCAGCTCGTGGCTGGAAGTAGCCCACATTCGAGGCCACCCAAACGTTTCCGGACTGCTGCGTAAGTCGATTAACCCCGCCTTCAAACACCACTACCGGTGCAGCTCCATCAAAGCGAAACGTTTGGCTTTTAACCAGATTCTCTTGATTTTCAAACGTTATCCAAACGGTATTGTCAGGGGCTGCCAAGATATCCGTTGCAGGCAAATCAGGCAATCCATCTTTGACGGTGAACCGATTCCAGCGGGTCCCGTCAAACTGGCCAATGCCAGATGGAGTTGCAATCCAGACAGTGCCGTTTGGTGCAATTGTGATATCCAGAATTTGCTCATTAATGACGCCTTCATTTAAACCGTAAAAAAACCAATCAGAACCATTGAAATGATAAACCCCTCTTTCTGTAGCCGCCCATACAGCATCTCCCGTACCAGTAATCGCATTCACAGGAGGCGAAACAATATCAAACAGAGAAAAGCGCACGGTAGACCATGTATCGCCATCATAACGAGCCACGCCTGAGGCTGTTGCTGCCCATACAACACCTTTAGAGTCAGCATAAAGGTCGCGAATGCGATCAGAGAGAATTTCATCCCGGCCGCGATAACTGATCCAGCGAGAGCCATCATAGCGTGCCACACCAGAATCGCGGGTACCGATCCAAATTTTACCAGTAGCATCGGCTGTCACAGTCGAAACACTGCCCGATGGCAAGCCATGCTCAGGCAAAAACTTTACCCATTCACCACTGTTCACATCTTGTGTAACCAGTCCTCCATCGGTTGCCAGCCATAATAGATCATTCGCCCACAGTGCATCATTTACATGCTTCGTTGTGGTCCAAGACCGCCAATTTCCGTTTGTGACTGACGGGGTAGGCAAACTACTGAGCGTAACTCGGCTAGCTGGGGAAGGTGATGAATAAAAGACGGGCAGGGTTTGAACAATAAAGTAGCCAGTGAGTCCAAATAAACCTACAATCACAAAAGTGCTGATTGAGATAAGGGACGTTCTTAACGTTTTTGAAGCCTTTGGTTTTTGGTCCATCCAAGCATTATGACAGTTAAGCTACGTCGTAAGCTTGATTCTTACTGACCATTTATCACAATCACACGAATACTCTAAATTTTTAGGACGAAAACATGCCTTGGATATATGTAAAAACACACGAGGAAGCGGAAGGGCTGCTAAAAAAAGAATATGACAGTGCGATGAAGCGTGCAGGCCGTATTTGGAACATCGTCTCAATCATGAGCCAAAACCCACGGGCTATGAAAACGTCAATGGACTTTTACGGCGCATTGATGTTTGGCCCATCCCCCTTAAGCCGCAGCCAGAGAGAAATGTTGGCAACCATTGTTTCAGTTGCCAACCACTGCGTTTACTGAATCCGTGCTCATGCACACGACCTCCGGGCTGAGGTCGAGAAAGATTGGGGGCTGACAGATGTGCGCCATGCAGACCTAACTGTTCATTATATTGCGACAGATTGGCAGAAAGCGGACTTAAGCGCAGGGGATCAAGCCTTGTGTACATACGCAGATAAACTGACAAATCATCCACAAATGATGACGGAAGCAGACATTCTCTTTTTAAAAGAATCAGGATTTGATGACCGTGCCATTCACGATGCAACACAGGTCATTTCCTACTTTAATTACATCAACCGCATTGCTGATGCACTGGATGTGGCTACTGAAGATTTTGTTCACGCTTGGGAACAATCAGCGCCAACACGAGCACCAGTTGACGCCAAGAGGACCTAACGAATTAGTGGGTTCCGCTCGAGCTTGGCATGGGCAACGACTGACTCAACTGCGGCAGATTGTTGCCTGCGCGTGTAGTTCTCAAAGTCAATAAAAAGTGAATCATCAATTTTCCCGATCCCCTTAGTCACGCCAAAGTAGGTTGACACAGAGAAGTCACCCAGTGGGGCAATAAGGGCGTTGGCTTGCTGATCAATGCTTCCGTATCCGCCGCCCAAATACCAGATACCCGCGCCTAGCACTTCAGGGTAGGCTGCATACAGTTGGCTGGCCCATAAAATGTCTTCCATGGCGTTGTTTAAATCCGGCACGCTGCGGTATTCCCAGCCCCACTCAGTAATCAGAATGGTCGGCCGGCCGATACCCTGATTGTCTACAACATCAAACAATTTCTGAAAACGGCCTAACAGCCATGGATAAAGACGGCCAATTGTCCCTGTTTCGTAGCTATATTCATGAAGGGAGACAGCCACCAGCTTCGGATGCTCAGCCGCGTATGCCAAAAATTCAAGCATCTTCTCCCCCTCCCAGTGCTCAATCTCAGGTTCTCCAGAAGACCAAGCAAACATAGCTACTTTTCGGCCGTCAGCCACTGCTAACTTTGCCAGTGCCAACGAGAACTCTGCCAACCACTCGCTTCTATTCTTATCCGGTTCATTGATGGTTTCCATCCAAACCCTAGTGGGGTCTAACTCAGGTGGCCACGCGGCTACCAAGCGCTCATACACAATATCAGCTTCTTCGATCGGATCATTGTCATAATTTGGCAATTCAAACGAACCGCCGGTCCGGCGGAATACCATAATATGTTCAACACCGCTTACATTTCCAAGCTCTTGAACTTCGTAGATGGGGCCAGCATCGTCAACAGCCTTGATAAAAATTGGGACCCCTGCAGCATCCAGCTTCTCAAAATACTGAGTAATGCCGCTTAAATTCCCGCTTGGTCCCGTATGGAAGCCAATTTTGTTATATGCTAACTCTTTGGTTTCAGTTAAGGCTGCCGCCGCTTGCATAAAATCAACCGGATTAGTGCTGGTATAAACATCAGGAATAGGCAGGGGATCAGGCAATTCAGCCACCGGCTCTTCACCATTGGCAACAATTGGAAGGTAGACCCTAGCAAGCTCATCTTCTTGCGATTGAGCGATATGAGCAAATTGGAGTGACAACAGGCACAATAAAATGAGTGTGGGGGCGATCCCAAGTAACTTTTCTCTCATACCAAAAGTTTCTCAGAAAGATTTTGAGAACGCATTAGGAAGATTGGTAACTTAACCTGTTATTCACCAGTTTTCAGACTTTTTTCATCAAAACATGCTGCTTTCTCTCTGGAACAAAGGCAACTCTAAAAACCTCTGCGGCTAATCATCAATTTTGAGCCAGTCAGACTTCCCAAACCTGTTGTCAAGAAAACGGCCGTGAACCAGCATTTTTTGCACATTATTTTGGCTTAAATCCCCCACAATCTCTTTCATTTCGTTATCTAAAATTTGGAGCTGTTCAACAAGTAAATCTGTCGCTGTTTTACCATTCTTGATAACTTCATAACGTGCTTTTGAGGCAGGTAATTTCAAATAATTTTCAACAGCCTCTGGCAAGTAGCTTTCGACAGTCCGCCGGATCGAAAAAACATACGGTTCACTGCTGTTAATATCATTAATTTGAGGAATAATTTGATGAATAGAGTCCCGAATACTACTTACCAAGCTGAACACTTCTGTTGGCACCCGCTTGTGGATTGATTGAACAAAAAGATTGAGCGACTGAATCAGGTCGTTAGACGAGATTTCTGGATCAGCTTGGATTGATCTTTTAAAAAATGACTTGAGTTTTCGGCGCAAATTAAAAAAGCCTCTTCAACTGATCTAGCTGAAGAGGCTGCTATCTAACAATCAATTTAAAGCTCAAGGCTATTGTCTACGTCAGAAGGTGGTGGGCCAAATTCTAGATCGGCCGTAGCTTCATCTAACTGCTGGTTACGCACACGATCCAAATATGTCTGCGACTTGGTCACCTCTGCCGCCAGTCCATCAATGGTTTCTTGCATCGTGTCTAGAGCCGTAACTTTATACTCGCTAATCATGTCCATTGTTTGATAAATATTGTCAAAGGCAGCCGACAATTTGTCCATATCAATGGTGGCACTCACAGCCTGCTCGTGTACCTCGGCCGTTTGTTGACGCAGCATTTTGGCGGTCGCTTCAATCAAATTACTCGTTGTTGTATTTAGAGCATTGATTTGATCTAGGACTAATTTTTGGTTGGTCAGCGCCTGAGCAGTAATGACGGCCGTCCGCAAAGCGGAAATTGTGGTGGTAGTCGCTCGGTCTACACCTTTAATTAGCTCAAGGTTATTTTTGCGCACCATGTCCAATGCCAAATAGCCTTGAATGCTAACAGCTAACTGCGTCAAGAGGTCCTGAACCTTTTGACGCACATAGAACAGCATTTCTTCCTGGACAATACGGGCCTTTTCAGGGTCGCTTACCTTCAACTCATCAACGCGCGCCTCTAGTGCACCATCAATCTGACGAGCCATATAAATGTACTGATGCAGTTTCTCCATCATCTTCCAGAGATTGACTTTTTCTTCTTCAATCGCTGCATTATCCCGCTGAAGTTCTTCTTGGCCACTCTGAAGGGAGTTCAAGATAGAGTTGATATGTTTTTGAGAGGATTGGTACTTGTAGAAATAATTTCTAAGCTTGTCCCCCATTGGAATAATGCCAAACAGACGCTTTCTGGAAAATAAATCACCCTGTTTAGATGGGTCCAAGTCTTCCACTGTTGTACGTAGGCTGACCAAGCCTTTTGAAATTTGAGATGACTCATCAAAAACACCATTATTCATGGCATTGGTCGGCCGGTTGAGTAAGCGGTTAGAAACATTCGCCGATTCTCGAATCTCGCTTGAACCCAATCCGTGGATAGCATTAACTTTATCCAAAAACGGATCGGAGTTTACTTTTGTTGCCATCACCTCTGCCACAAATTGGTCAGCACGCGCATCAAGGTTGCGCATGGTATCACCATCTAATTTCATTAACCCTTCGGCTTGTTCTGTTTTGACTGCTTTAACTGGTTTAGGAGCTTCTAGGCTTTCTGGTGGAGCAAGTTCAAGACCTTCCATATGTGTACCTCTGATCTGGTTTTCTAATTAGGGCTGAACTTTAAGAAATTGTCCCGAGTTTAAAATTCAGCTGAGAAAGATCGGTATTTAAGTTGAGACAGATATTAAAATCCCGACCATTAGTATAATTGCTTAGATGAAAATTTGTATAAGGCTGCTTTCTTATTTTGCCAAAAACAATCAAATCGTTCAATGTAAATATACGCTATTTCATTAATTGGGTTTTAAATCAAAAGGCCCTGAAAAAATTCAGGGCCAAAAATCGGTTCAGATCAATGATACGTTTTAAGCGACCAAGCCTTCTACTTTAGGATTCCTTAGTCAGCAGCTACTGGCGCAGAGCTCTCGGCCGACATAATAACAGGATCAAAAGCCTCCAGAGTTTCTTTGGGCAAATGGCAAAAGACTCTATGGCCATCTTCAAATTCTCGCCATGGCGGAATATTTGTTTCGCACTTTTTACCTCCATCAGGCATAAGCTCTCTGCGAGGGCAGCGCGTATGGAAACGGCAACCGCTAGGTGGATTTAAAGCACTGGGTACAGTACCCTCCAGACGAATTCGCTTTTGCTCAATCGTAGGGTCTGGAATTGGAACCGCTGAAAGAAGGGCTTCTGAATACGGGTGATACGGTGGTCGGTAAATTGCATCGGCCGGGCCAATTTCCATCACTTGTCCAAGATACATCACCGCAATGCTGTCTGAAAAGAAGCGAACAACGCTCAAATCGTGTGCAATAAAAATCAGTGTGGTTCCCAACTCTCGCTGAATATCAATCAACAAGTTCAGAATAGCTGCTTGCACAGACACATCTAGTGCGGAAACCGGCTCATCGCAAAGAATTAGCTCGGGTCGACTTGCCAAGGCTCTAGCAATACCCACTCGCTGCTTTTCACCACCAGAAAGCTGACGTGGAAGTCGATCAAGGTAATTTGCGCCCAAACGCATTGATTCAAGCAATCTTACAACTTCACCACGAACCTCATCCTTTGGTACTGTGCCAAAACGAATCATCGGCCGACCAATTTGTTGACCTACTGTGTAGGATGGATTCATCGTTGAGTCTGGATTCTGGAATACCATCTGCAGCTCTTGAATCAGTTTATTGTCCCGCTCGCTGAGAGCAGTTGTAATGTCATATCCAATAAACTCAGCTTCACCATCAGTTGTTTCTTCCAAACCGATGAGTGTTTTAATAAGAGTGCTTTTACCACAGCCAGATTCTCCAACAATACCAAGTGTACTGCCGCGAGGTACGCTAAACGTTGCGTCTTCAACCGCTTTTACTTGACGAGCTGATTCAAGACCAAATACAGCTCGAAGCGAATTGCCCTGAACATCATAGTATTTCTTCAGAGATTCAACCGTGATAATGGGCTCGTTTTTTGTGACATCTTCCGTTGAAGGTTTGACACGAATATCATCACTTGGAATCCACGCAGATGGGTCAATATCTTCAGAAAAATGGCAGCGGACAGCGTTTCCATTTGGCAAAATGCGAACCTGCGGGCGCTCTTGTACACATTTATCTTGTACATAATCACAACGCGGGCCATAAACGCAGCCAGAAGGTCTATCGTTTGGAGGTGGTACGCGGCCGCGAATCGGATATAGCTGTGCACTGGCCTTATCTGCGCCCAACTTAGGAACACAGCGAATCAGACCTTGAGTATATGGATGCTGCGGCCGGGCAAAAATATCTTCTACAGGTGCACGCTCAACCAGCTCACCTGCATACATCACATTAACAAAATTACAAACACGGGCCACAACTCCTAGGTTGTGGCTAATGTACATAATTGCCGTGTCAAACTCCCTACGCAGTTCAGCAATCAAGTCTAGTACGGCAGCTTCAACAGTTACATCCAAAGCTGTTGTAGGCTCATCCATCACCAACAATGCAGGATTGGTCAAAAGCGCCATTGCAATAACAACACGCTGCTGCTGGCCACCAGAGATCTGATGCGGATAACGAGTTAAAACGTTCGCCGGGTCAGGCATATAAACACGTTCAAGCATTTTTATACACCGCTCGGCCGCTTCATCGTCTGACATTCCACGGTGAACGGTCAGAACTTCTTTCATCTGAGCACCAAGTGTCAGAGACGGGTTTAGAGCCTGCATAGGATCTTGATAGACCATCGCAATCGAATTACCGCGTAATTTCCGCAGCTCTTCACCCTCTACACCAACCAGCTCCTTTCCTTGAAAGAGGACGGAACCCTTCTTAACGTAGCCATTATCTCCCAAGAAGTTTAAGATAGCCCACGCTACTGTACTTTTACCACAACCTGACTCACCAACAATACCAACAGATTCGCCACGATGAAGGTCAAAAGACACATTTTGCACAGCTTCAACTTCACCACCACGGATTTTATACGCAACCGCTAAGTCTTTTACTTGTAAGACAGGTTCTTTTCCTTTATTTTCCACTACCATAATTTACACAACCCCCCATTTATTTTTGATATCGACTTAATTCTTCACGGACACCATCAGCAAATAGATTTAAACCAATCACCAATGTCGAAATTGCCAGCGCAGGCCAAATCACAATATTTGGTGTTGAGAAAATCAACTCGCGGCCGCCATTAACCATACTTCCCCAATCCGGTTCAGGTGGTTGTAAACCTAATCCCAAGAAGCCTAATGTACCGATGGTGAAGATCGCGTATCCAACACGTAGCATCGCATCCACCAATAGTGGTCCACGGGCGTTAGGCAAGATTTCCCTGAACATGATGTAAAACAAGCCTTCACCACGCGTTTCAGCTGCGCGAATATAATCACGTGTTTTAATGTCCAAGGCCAAAGATCTTGCTAATCGAGCAATTCCAGGAGCACCAGTCACTGTGATGGCAATGATAATAACCAAGTCACCTTGTCCCAAAGCAGCAATTACAACGATGTAGAGAACAATACGAGGAAACGCAACCAAGGCATCCATAAGCTGCATCACGATTTGCTCAATCCAGCCACCTTTATAGCCTGCAAGAAGACCGAACGTCGTTCCCACTAATAATGAACCAAATACTCCCCAGATTGCCACACCACCGGGCACCACAAACTCATCCCATTCTTCAGGTGCAAAGTTGTCCAAAAATCGGCCCAAAGCAGAAGAGGTCTGCTGCATAGTCACATCTTCTGCTGGCAAGGGGATACGAGTTTTGAGCAAAATCACCTGTCCGCCAGCCATAACGCGAGACAAAATGTCGCGCCCAGTTTTATCTGTGCCCAGCAAAAAGCGAGGATCTGGGCGCGTGCGGTCATCGTAATCTTCTAGGTCAACCCATGGTAGATAGGTCCACAAATAGGCTGATCTCTGTGCGTCTCTAAAGTATTGTTCATTCGGATCATGCGGCGTCCAAACTAAGGATAGAAGTGCCATCCCAAACCAAAAAAGAACAATTGCCAATCCAACCATCCCAATTGGTGAATCAAAGATGATTGATACATTTTTCCAAATTTTAGCCAATCGCGAAGGAGTGCGGGTGACAGTTACATCTGGTTGTGCTGTTGCCATATTATTTTCCCTTCTTCCCTAAATTAAGCGTAACGGATACGCGGATTTAGGAATGTGTATGCCAAGTCACCCAGCAATCGAGTGGCTACAGCGATTAAAACGGTCACCATAGCGGCTGCTTCCACCGCATTAGGGTCTCCAAAAATAGAGTGATCGAAAATAAATTTTCCTAATCCTTGAAAACCGAAGATAACTTCTACAACCACAATTCCACCAATTAAGTAATTGATGTGAAGCATAATAATGGTAATTGGTGCCAAAAGCGCATTACGTACCGCATGGCGAACGACAACGCGACGGAAAGGCATCCCTTTTATAATCGCCGTCCGAATATATGGAGCGGCCATGACTTCAACCATACTGGCCCGGGTCATACGAATAATGTATCCAAGCTCAACTGCTGTAAGTGTGAGTACTGGCAAAATCAGCTCTTTCGGCTTTTCAAAAATCGCATTGGGACTATCTGCCAATGTTGTCGTGGGCACCTTTAAGGCTTCGAGCCATGCTTCAGGCAGCCACCCCGCTTCTACCAATCCCGGTAGCCAATTATTGGACCAATAAATACCCACTATTAATATCAACAAGACCCCTGTCACAAATTCAGGTGTTGCTGTCAGCGCCAAACTTGTAACAGACACGAAGCGGTCGAAGAATTTGCCCTCGTTAATACCAGTCATAATTCCTAGGAACAAAGCGAGAGGCATAACAACGATGAAGGCCAATCCAGCTAAAACAGCCGTATTTCGAATACGCACAGGTAAGGTCTTAGATACAGGTCGTGTTGTTTTTAAGGAAACACCAGCATCCCCACGAAGTAAGCCTTTGCGCAACGGAACCCATTGCACAGCAGCACCCGTCAACTCTTGTACACCTGTTTGTGTTGATACAAAAGCGGTTGCTCCATCACCTTCAACCCACTTCGCAGCACGATTCCCCCCATCAACTCCCCAGAAGAAGCTTTCACCTGTCTCAGGATCTATTTGCCAAAGATCACCTGCAAGTTCTCTTTGGGTGGTTCCATCAGGCTGTCGTACCAAATAAAGAAGGTCTCCTGACTCACACAAGCCAGAATCTATATCTTCGGCCCGGCTACAAACTTGATGACGGACATATCTACCATCATCAAGAAGTACGTACCATTCTTGCTCTTGGCTCTCTTCATTGAAAACAGTTTGCAGATTCCCGGCTTCATCAGACAAACGCCAATCATTTCCAATTAGCCAGTCTGTATAGCGGATATAGGCTGGTTGATCAAGACCAAGCTGCTTTCTAAGGGATTCCCTCTGTTCCGGTGTGGCGAAAACGCCAAGAATCTGGATCGTTACGTCTCGACCACTTACTTCCAACAAAGTAAACAGTACGATAGAAACAATCAACATTGTGATAAGCGTGGAAATAACGCTTCGCATCAAAAATCTAGCCATGATCTGCTCCAGTCTATATTTATATTTTTAACTGAGCTATTCGTGTTGGTTTGAGCAAAACAAAACGAAATCGCTTTTCTGAACCAATAATTTAGCTTTTTATTAAACCGTAAAAGCGAATAATTCGCCAAGGCAAATTTAAAACAAGCATTAACGCACGATGGGAGCATGGCAAATGCCATGCTCCCATCATTTTCAAAGCAGCCAAAGGAGTGACCAATTGCTGCACTTAGTCAATAATTATGCTGAGTCAACCCATGTCTCATTCAACAGGTCATATCCGGTTGGATGCGCTGGTAAATTGTGGACACGTGTTGTGTGAATCATCCAAGAGCTCTTGAAAAATGCAACACCAATTGGTCCACGCGTTTGGAAGATATCCATAAGCTGGCCAATTTTTTCACGGCGGGCTGAAACATCCAAAGTAGCTTCTGCTTCTCTTAAGACTGCCGAGAACTCATCATCTACCCAACGAGTTTCATTCCAAGGAACTGGAGCACCCTCAGCATCAGCGATGTAAGCCAATGGCAAAACTTGTGTGTCCAAAGGACGATGTGTCCAAGAGGTAATACCGAGGGGCACTTGGTCCCAACGTTCCCAGTAACCACTTGCTTCAGTGATGTCTAGATCAAATTCAAAGCCAGTGTCCGCAGAATCTTCCTTTAATGCTTCCGCGTATTCTTGCTCACCAGCGTCATTCTTGGTCACGATGGTCGCGCGAATTGGTAATTCATTGCCTGTATCAGCGGCCCACTCTTGGAGTAGGGCGGCTGCACCTTCAGGATCATACTCAGGCACAGGGCGTGGATCATAAGCTGGATGGACAGGAGCTATGTGAGCGTCAACGCCCAAGTCACCTTCACCAAACCAAGCTAAAGATATGATCTTTTCACGGTTTTGAATCTTGCGAAGTGCATTACGTACCCGCTCATCGTCCCAAGGCGCACCTTGGTCAACACGTACACGAAGGACAAGCGTCTGAGCAGTCGAGGCCGATTTCACAACCATGTTTGGATTGTCTTTCAATGCAAGGAAGTCAGCTGGACGCGGCAAATAGAATGTATCTACCTGACCAGACTGCAAACCGGCAACTGATGCGTCTCTGTCAATCGAAACATAGACCACTTCATCCAGGTAAGGTAGTGCTTCACCATCTTCGCCATTTTGCCAATAGCCTTCGCGACGGGTCAGAACAGCACGTTCGCCGTCAGAGAACTCAGACAAGGTGAATGGGCCGGTACCAATTGGCTGGGTAATAAAGTCCCCTTCAAACGAGCGATGCATGATCGCAGCCGGATAGTGGAAGAGATGCTCCGGGACGCCGATGTTTGGAGAAGCAAGCGTCAATTTGATGGTGTAATCATCAACTTTTTCAACACTGTTCATGCCATCCAGGTAAGAAAGCTGACCCAACATTGAAGAGCCAACTTCTGGATCTAACCATTGCCCAAAATTAAACATGATGTCATCGGCGGTCATTTCATCACCGTTGTTGAACATAATGCCCTGGCGCAGGTTTAGCGTCCACTCTGAAACGTCAGCATTCGCTTCCCAGCTTTCCAGAAGCCATGGCGTAGTGACATTGTCAGGGTCTGTGAAGGTCAAGTATTCAGCAACTTGGCGAACAACATTAGCACCTTCAATCCATGATAAGCGAGCTGGATGGTCGATTAATTGAAGCTCAGCACCAATGGTTAAAGTACCACCGCGAGAGATGCCCATTTCCGCCATCTCTTCCATTTCTTCTTCGACTACTTCTTCAACCTCTTCGGCCGCTTCCTCAACCACCTCTGGAGCTTCTTCAACCACAGGGGCTGGGGTCGAGCATGCAGTTGCGAGAGCAGCAGACATGCCAAGAAGGGTGGCAAAGCGAATAAACTCACGACGAGAAATGCGGCCTTCCTTCAATGCATTGAATGCATCAGGAATACGCGGATGTATTTCATACATCTGTTCTTTCATCTGTTTTTCTTCTTTTTTCATTGAATAATCTCCTCCGATTATTGATGTAACAGTTACAATTAAACGCAGCGAAACTAGTCGCCACGGAAGAAGCAAATTTAGCTATATGTTGGCTCTTAATTTATTTATGGAGATGAGGAAACGCATCGTCTGAAATAGCTCCGACAGATAGGCCTGATTTTTTCGGTTAAAGTTGAAGCTCAAAATTCTTCCCCAATCTGAGTTCTAATCTTTTTCTTAAGTCGCCTACTTGGAATCAACGGGCGATGTCAAATACAATTCTGATAATAGCATGGCTTTGGTCCGACGCCAAAAATTGCACTTAACAGGCACTGCAAGTTTCAAAATATGCAACGCACCATACTGTGAGAACTAAATTCATTAATGATTTAATCATTTATACAGATCAAAGTACGCAACTTATTCTATTGATAATCTGACATTTTTCGTTGTTACTTTTAAACAACGAAGAAACACAATGCTATGCAAGATAACCAATATACAACTGATATATCACAAGTATATTCAGAAAGTCCATAATCTCAAAATCAATTTTTGCAGGCAAAAAGTAATGATCTGGATCCGCAAAAGTTTTCCAGAGTTCAGATTCTTCTCTCCGCAATATAAACAGAAATCATTTGTTGCTAGCCTAAATGTAAGTCAAGGCAGACTTCCCTCGCTATTGTTCCCTATTGTTGAATGCAATTCGGCGTTCAAAACGTAGGACTTTCGTTTGTCAGGTTAATTCCACTTGCAAAAACGTAATTCGACAGGCTCAGTGCTCCTTTTGAGCGTAGGTCCTAAAATGGCAAAGAATCATCGTCCTCGTACCCGTCTTCATCAAAGTTCTCATCTTCTGGAGCATCGTATTCAATCTCCTTTCGGACCCAGAGCTGCAGAACAGTCCCCTCATCCACTTCCTTTAACCTAAGCCCAACGACATCCAGCTCTTTTCGAAGGCGCATTTCATCTGGATAGTCGAGTCGCACTGGCCGTCCTTCTCTCCATGCGCGCAGACATCGCTCACGAATGGCCTCACCATTCATTGTGCGCATTTCTGTGAAGGTATTAACCGCATCGTTTGGTCCTTCTAAAACAGAATGAATCGAAAAATCCGCAGTTTGATGGAATTCAGGTGTAGGCCCTTCAACTATCGTAATGTACTCAGGTTCTGACATAAAATTTTTTGGCTCAGTAATTAATACGCTAATTATAACCGATGGAATCGTCCAAATAAACTTTTTCCAGTAATTTGCCTGAATGAAATTAAGCAAAAATACAATCAATTTGTGACAGTCAGGCTGAATTCAATCACAAATTCTGTCTTTCCGATATAATCATTTCCCTATGGAAACCAGAGATATTTTATGGCTATTTGCAATTGTAGCCCTTGTCATCGGGGCTATATGGTTGGTAACGAATCCTGATTACCCGATCAGACGTGGCCTTGATCTTCAAGGAGGCCTGCAGGTTCTGCTGGAGGCTGATCTGCCAGACGGTCAGGATGTAACCGAAGATCAAATGAGTCAAGCACGGCAAATTATTAGCCAGCGCGTCAATGGGCTTGGGGTTTCAGAACCTCTTGTTCAAGCAGGCGGTGATGGCCGGATTGTGGTTGAACTGCCCGGCCTTGACAATCCAGAAGAGGCGATCAGTCTAGTTCAAGGAACCGCCTTGCTAGAATTCGTTAACGCTGGTCCGGTTCCACTTGTAGAGGGTACGTGTATTCGCACATCAGAAAATCGCGGTCAACCTTCTCCGTGTGAAACAGCAGAGCTATCGTTGGAAGGGTCAGATGTTTATGAAACAATTCTAACGGGTGCCAGCTTGGTTGATGCACAACTCCAAGTAGACATTAATCAGCAGGTTGGCAGCCGGAATTTTGTTGCCTTTACCTTTGATGAAGAAGGGGGGCAGGTTTTTGGTGATTATACGGCATCGAATATAGGTCTGCCTCTCAATATCGTGCTAGACAAACAGGTAATCTCTAGCCCCATCATTCAAGCGGTGATCAGTCGTCAAGGGACAATCACTGGAAATTTTACACCCGAAGAAGCAAACAATTTGGCCCTTCAATTACGCTACGGAAGCCTGCCTGTGCCTCTAACAATTGAGGGTGTGCGCCAAGTAGGTGCAACTTTAGGCGAGCAATCGATTGAATCAAGCGTGCGTGCTGGTGCCATTGGTCTTGTAGTCGTACTGCTCTTTATGGTTATCTACTATCGCCTACCGGGTGGGTTAGCAGATATCGCGCTGGTCATTTATGCACTCTTCAACATCGCTATATATCAATTTATGGGGGTGACCATGACGCTGCCTGCGATTGCAGGATTCCTACTTTCTACGGGCATGGCAGTAGACGCAAATATTCTGGTTTTTGAACGGATGAAGGAGGAACTCCGCAGCGGAAAACCGCTGGATGAGTCAATCAGTGCCGGTTTTGAAAGGGCATGGTCCTCCATTAGAGACTCAAACATCGCTACGATTGTGGTGTGCGTTATCTTACTTTTATTCGGCCGCAGTTTTGGCGCAGGCATGGTACAGGGATTCGCCATTACATTGATGATTGGTGTATTAACATCTATGTTCACGGCCGTCATCGTAACCCGGACATTTGTTAAATTGATCATGTCTCCGTTAGCTGATCAGATCGAAAGCAAAAACTGGCTGCTGGGGTTATAAAAATCATCTATGTTTCAAATTATCCAGAGACGCTATTTGTATTTTGCACTCTCCGGCATGCTGATTTTGTCGGGGGTAATCGCCATGCTTATATCTTGGTCGATCGCAGGTCAGCCGTTTGGAGTTAGCGTAGACTTTGTGGGTGGCGCGCGGTTTGAAGTTCAATTTTCTGAGCCTGTTCAAGAAAGCGGCATCCGTGATGTGCTGCGTCAATTTGGACTGAGCAACCCGGCCGTTATCGAGCTGGCAGGTGAAGGGTTAACAAACGCATGGCAAATCCGCTCGGAAGCCGTGACGCCTGAGCAAGGTCAAGAAATTACCCGCGCACTTGGAGATCAGCTTGTCTCCCTTCTCCCTGACACAACACAGTTTGAGAATGTCAGCCCCTCGATAGGGGCCGAAGTAACCCGCGCAGCATGGATCGCTATCGTTGTGGCGGCCGCTATCATCTTAATCTATATCGCCATTGCATTTAGGCAAGTCCCGAGCCCCTTCCGTTACGGAGCCTGCGCAGTATCTGCGATGGTGCACGACCTTTTTATTATCTTCGGTTTTATGGCAATCATGGGTCTAATTGCAGGTTGGGAAGTAGATGCTCTTTTCGTAACGGCCGTTCTAACGATTGCCGGCTTCTCGCTTCAAGACACGATTGTCGTTTTTGACCGAATTCGGGAAAACATCGGTGTTCGCCCAAATGAGCCCTACGAAGTCATCGTCAATCGCTCAATTTTAGAAACCATTCACCGCTCGTTGGCAACCCAGCTTGCAGCGATGTTTGTGATGGTTGCTTTAATTTTGTTTGGCGGCCCTTCGATTAGACAATTTATCTCTGTCTTGTTTGTTGGCTTACTGTCTGGAACATACAGCTCAATCTTTCATGCTGTCCCGCTTCTGGCAGAATGGGAAATTCGGAGTCCATCTGAAATCATCTGATGGATCAAAAGCCGATCAGACATCTGCTGCTAACCATCGCCCTTTCTGTGGGGGCGATGGCATGTGCAGGGGCACCTTCATCTCTCGATACTGCATCTGCCACTATCACACCAACCGAGCTGCCTAAACTTCCGAAACAAACGGTTGCCCCCCTTCTTCCAACCAACACCCCACTCACGTCTGAAGCAGCCGCTCCACAGCCAACCCTTGCCAATGATGCAACATCTCCATCGGTTATCACACCTTCGCCGACGGCCGATTTAAATCAGCCCGTTCTAAAGCTTTTTTATGAGATTCCGGCCGTGCAGCTCAAGCGCACATTGGAAGCCAATCTAGCAGGTAAATTAACTTTAATTGACGAGACCACCGGGGAAGAAGCCACAGTCCCTAATGGTCAAAGGTTGTTGACAGAGATCAATGGAGCCATTCAAACGTTTAAGGGGCAGTTTGAACCCGTTCCGCCCGGTTGTAAAACGTGTGTAGTAGTTGGTTATGATCTACCCTTAGCTGGTGAATCTGCACGAGGCATTCTTACAAATACACAGCTGCAAGTTTCAATTCAACACTTGTTTTCTACACGTATGGGGCCTCATTTTCCACCAGATACCGTGCTTGGGCACCATTTAAGTGCCTCTGGATACACGCTGGCCCAAACGGCCGCCATCACCTCTGACGGCACCCTTTATCAGTGGATCGCGGCCGACCCTCAGATTACTCAACAAACTGATCAGGTCTTGCCAACAAGCACGAACCTTGAAAACTTTAAAGAACTTGCCCAGAGATTTTCTGGCGTCGATTTAGTTACGGAATGCACAAACTTCCCCATTGAGTATTCCCGTATCGACTCAGAAACACTACAAATACGCTGCCCCGAGCTATCACTTCCACTAGAATTGATTTCTCCCTACGAGGTAACAAAGGCTTTAATCGACCCGCTGTTGGAAGATGAGCGTAATTTTGATATTCCTTCTACCTTTCTACCATTTGGTGCTCGCTTATTTTATGAGCAGGACAGTGGTAATCGCGTAACGATTTTTGAGGATGGATCGGTTGAGGCCAAATTTATCATCACAAATACCATAGCCAGTACTGAAACAGAAACGGTCCAGTTTGAAACAATATTAAGCAGTATTCCGGCCGGGGAAATAGATCCGCTCATTATTCCAATGTTGGCTAGTGATGTCATTCCTCGTGGCGTCCGTGTGAGCGTAGCCAACGATCAGACAGATTTTGATGAACTTCTCCTCATCCGGTCAATTGATGGGGTATATGAGTTCGCATGGTCAAACAAAGTGGGACAAGGGCTAATCCCCGGCATTCAGATTTTAGACTTGCTTATTGAAGAGCTAAGGCCGCCTGATTGATCAAAAAATGAAAGCAATTTATTTAAAAGACAATCAAATTCGTCTTACTGAGCAAAGAATACCGCAAATTAAAGATAACGAGGTTTTGATCAGAGTGGCACAGGCTGGCATTTGCTCTACAGACCTAGAAATCGTCAAAGGGTACATTCCAAATTTTGACGGGATTTTGGGGCATGAATTCGTTGGGACGGTAGAGCAGATCGGCCGGAATGTAAATGCAGCCTGGCAGGGAAAACGAGCGACATCGACGATAAATATCGGGTGTAACAGTTGTGCAGAGTGCGCAGGAAGCGGCTTCACGCATTGCCCAGATCGAACCGTGGTCGGCATTATCAATCGGGATGGAGCATTCGCAGAGTTTATCGTCGTTCCCGAATCCAACTTAGTCTCCATTCCAAATAATGTATCTGATAAGCTAGCAGTTTTCACGGAGCCATTGGCAGCCGCTTTAAAAATTCGAGAGCAGCTTGTTGTACCACCAACTGAAGAGATTGGTGTAATTGGCCCCGGCCGCTTGGGAATGCTAATAGGGTGGGCCCTCAGCTTATCGGGCAATCAAGTTACCATGCTAGGGCGTCGGCCGGAATCACTAGAATTAGCAAGGCGATGGGGGCTTGGTGCTGAGATTACCGAGCAAATACCGGATAACCGATTTGGCTTTGTCGTTGACTCTACTGGAAATGAAGCAGGCTTAGGCCATGCTTTACGCATCACCCGGCCGAAAGGAACCATTGTGCTCAAAAGCACCTATGCGGGGCCAGCGAACGTTGATTTGACCAAACTGGTGGTGGCTGAGTTAAACGTTGTCGGCTCCCGCTGTGGCCCATTCGAACCCGCCATCAGGCTTCTTCAAACTCAGCAAGCATTAAAGCTTTTAGATCTGATTGACGAGGAATTTAACCTTGATCAGGGGTTAGAAGCATTTAAAGTCGCCGAGCAATCAGGTATCAGAAAAGTCTTGCTGAATATGCCAAGTTGATTGCTAACGAATCCATAGCAAAATTAATTCCCAAACCGTTAGTTGCTCTTTCTCTCCGGTCGACACTGCTTTAAAAGCAATAGAACCAATATCATTCTCGGTCTCTATAAAAATAGCCAAGTCACCTAGCTGGTTTGTGTCTACAGATTGGATTTGACGGCTATACCCACCCGCGTTTGAAAAGGTGATTAGCTCGACTTGGTACTGCTTGCTCTTTTGCAGGTTCGATAGAGCAAACTCTCCACTCAGGCCAAATTCAGTTTGCCCGCTATCGACCATGGCCCATGTAAAGTCTGGGTGTCTTAGCCAACCGTGTGCTGTCCCATTCATTTGGTCTGTCTGCCCCACAACAACAACGCTTTCGTCCTCAAAGACACCGTTAAGCGATTGGTAGCCACCTGAGTTGAGCCCCAAATCTTCACTAAACCGTGCAAATTCGTTGTAGTGCCCCAATAAATCAAATTTTGAATTAAAGATATGCTGCTGATAATACCAATAACCAGCTTCAATAGCGGTTTCTCTACCTAGGGAAGACCAAAGCATGTTGTGGAGCCACACTTGGTTTTCTCCCGTTTGTAGATTGGGCACGGGACCCGTGGTGCCTCGCGCAACAATTCCTGTTTCACCCCGCACAATCGGTTTGTCTCGTAGGTTTTCATGACCAATCTGGGCTACATCAAACAATTCTAAAACCGATCGTGTCATATCGGTGTGGTAGATATCATCAGCCGGAATGTAGCGGTGCACGTCACCAAAATCAATGTTGGGGTACTCAGAGTTGTGCCAAAACTGCCTATCCGGGTAACTGTGCCACATAGATGTTGAAACTAGGTGATGGTTTGGGTGATCATAGCTACATTTGCCGTTCATCTCCGGTTCTACGCCAAAAACGGTGCACTTCATGAAGATGCCAAACTCATCAGCCAGAGTATAGTGCAATGGTTCAAATGGGTCTCCCTCATTTAATAGCTCCCATGAATGCACAGCCGGAGAGTATCCCCAGCGTGCTTGCACATAACGCCAGTATGCCATTTGTAGATATCGGCCGTGGGTTAATGCTCGACCTTGGCCATAAAAATTTTCTCGCGCAAACTCTGTAGGTTGACCATATCCATCTGCTTGAGTCCACAGAGGATCTTCTTTCTCGTTGATAACGAGGCGCAGGTGCACACCATTCTCAGCAGCTTCTTCAATAATTTGATCAAGCAGTGCAGATTCACGCTGAGAGTAGTAAAAACGCTTGTCAGGTACGTGCTCATCAAACAATTCTGGTCCCAGATCTCCATCTGGTTTGACTTCTCGAATAGAGAAAGATCTGATGTAAACATTGCCTTTTTGCACGTTATCCAAGTAAAAGTAATTAAATGGTATCGAAAAATTTTCTTCAGAAAACCAAGTTCCAGCCACCGTCACATTAGCTTCATTTGTGGTAGCCTCATATAAAATCACTTGATCATCCCTTTGTAAATCTTTGCAGCGGTCTACCCAGTCAGAGAAATAGACAGCTAGTCCAGATTGCTTGCCAGAGTCGTTTACGACCAAGTCATAAGCCTCATAAATTAGCTCAACCCGATACTCTGTATCGGGTTTAACCTGAATCGGTCTGAATTCCTGATTCGTGTAAAAACAGTCTGAGTACCAATCATGATCGGCCGCCAAGCGCCACCAGAATACCTCCCGGTCATGGCCAATGGGTTGGTAACGGGTCAACGGTCCGCGCGGCAAGTAACCGTCATAAACAAGTGGGCTCATGGTTAAATGCGGCCATGCCCCTCCTGAAATGTTCATTGGGGTAATCCATGTGCGCACATAGTTAATTCCGTTATCACTTAATTGCGCTAATGTTTGTCCATCATCCAAATCCTTAATGAAAATGTTTAATCCAACATTTGAGTAGTACCGGCCTGAATCGTACTCAAAATATCTGCTGTCATCCTCAGATACACGGATAAAACCATCTTTGTCAGTAGCGTCAACTTGGAACGAAAATACACCAGATTTTGCTGCACCGCCCTCCCAAACCGCCTCGATTTGAAATGCCCATTCGCCTACCAAATGAGGGGAAAATCTAGCTTTCCAGCCCGACTCATCGTTCGCCCTTAAATTTCTGCTGTACCCTTCATACCAAAAAGCGGGCTGGCGGTGCTGTTCACCCGTTGGAGACAGAAAAACCCCATCAACGCTAATCCCCTTTCCGACGAGATCGACCGTAAACTCACTACTATTGTCAGAAGTCAAATAGGGAAGTTGGCGATTTGTTTCACCCGACAGTTCAATTTGAAAATCAATCTCAAACTTATCAAATTTACCAACAGCTAGAGGGTAACTAACAGAATGTACTGCAGGTTCAGACTTACTTGAAACCGATTTTTGAGCGCCCATCAAACTCAAACAAATTATCGACATGATGGCGATAACAGCCGCTTTTGATTTCATAGAGTGTTTGAATATCTGCCTCTCAGACGATCCAACAGTCGGCCATTCAGTAGCCCCAGATCGCCCAACATTCGTTCTAAAACGTGATTGCCGAATAATTTTTCCAAAACACCTTAAACCAAAAAGGTCCACTGAAAATTCAATGGACCTTTCTAGGTGTTCCCACCAGGACTCGAACCTGGGCCTTCGGCTTCGGAGACCAACGCTCTATCCTCTGAGCTATGGGAACGACCGAAACAATATTTTGCCACATTCAAGTGTGTCCATCAAGATATTTAATAGCTTGAACTAAGATTTTTACATCTCATCTTTCAACCATCATGGCTACACGACATTTTTTGCCGATCTAATACAACGTTAAAAGCACATTCAAAATAAATTGTTATAGAATAAGAGCAGTCTAACTTAGGCCAACCCCGAAAAACAAATGTCTAGAGTCGTTCACGTGGGGTTAGCTGTAAGGTGATTTTAATGCTAGGCATGAGGAATATATTCTCGTAAATTGCCCAAGACTAATTTTTTCCTGAAGTCAAAAATCTAACCTGGAGGTCTAGAATGAGTCAGTTATTCGGTAGTGGACCACTCATTTTTACAATTTTAATTTTCATTGTAGTGATTGTAGCGGCCGGTGTGCGTATCGTTCAAGAGTATGAACGCGGCGTAATTTTCCGCTTGGGTCGCGTAATTGGGGCCAAGGGTCCCGGCCTGTTTTTTGTCATCCCGGTCATTGATAAGATGATTAAAGTAGATCTGCGCACCATCACGCTTGACGTTCCCACTCAAGAAGCAATTACGTCTGACAACGTCACGGTACGGGTCAACGCAGTGGTTTATTTTCAGGTCACGGACCCAGAAGCAGCCGTTATCAATGTCGAAAATTTCCGCCGGGCGACCTCACAAATTTCACAAACAAGTTTGCGAAACGTCATCGGCCAATCAACCTTAGATGAGCTACTTTCAGATCGTGAGCACGTCAACGGTGAGTTACAAAAGATTATTGATGAAGCAACAGAACCGTGGGGCATCAAAGTTTCCATTGTGGAAGTAAAAGACGTTGAGCTAAATCCTCAAATGATCCGGGCGATGGCTCGCCAAGCAGAAGCGGAACGTGAGCGTCGTGCAAAAGTCATTCATGCAGAGGGTGAATTACAAGCGTCAGAAAAGCTTTCACAGGCGGCAAGGGCTCTGGCTGAAGAACCCGGAGCGATGACCCTGCGCTACCTACAAACCCTTGTAGAGATAGGAGTAGAGCAAAATACCACCACGGTTTTCCCGATCCCTATCGATTTGATTCAAGCTGTTCTGCCCCAGGTATCCTCTAATCAGGCATCACCACCAAAAGAATAAACCGGCGCGCCAATCTGCATTGCGCATAAACCACTAATCGATATGAAAAAGATGAAAAAGCTGGACCGAATTGGTCCAGCTTTTTTGTACTAATTCGCTACTTAGAATTATTTGTTTTTCCAGCCTTCACAAGCCATAATCTCAGTATAAGAATTCCGTTAAGGGCTAAACTTTTAATAATTGTCCCAATTTTAAAGCTTAGCGCTTAGCTAGGAAAGATCGGAATCAAGAAAATTCCAATCCTTAGGACTGAAAAGAGAATGGATGTTTCACTAGCAATTTGATTTTAGGCCGGTTGCCTGACGCAAAATGTTTACATCCACAGATTTCATAAGTTTAACTAGGAATAGTTGTTAAAATCTGGGTAATCAGTAAACGAAAGTTGATCATAGGAAATTAAAGTCGGTCAGCTAGATTTTCAAGAGTGTTCTCTATCAGTCTTATCAGTCTGAATGAAACAGCTATTTATTTAGGATTCTCGTTCCCAAAGGCTGAAAGCAAAATACTGTTTTCCTCTGATTTATAGATGTTCAGGAACGAACACTAGCTTATGAAATCACCTTCGTTCGTATTCCTAAACCATGAGTGCACAAACAAATAATTTAAAGCCATCTCGACCCCAAAATCAAAACCGACTGCTCAGCCAGAATCAGCTAAAGTGGCTCAAGCTGATTCCCGTGGTTCTCTTGCTTTTTTCTTGTGCGCTGCTTGCTCCCCCTACTTTGGTTATTCCTACCCCAATCCCAGATGCTCCGCCCCTACCTGGAACACCACAGGGAGATATTTCAGTTGTTGAAATAGAAGTTTTCCAACAGCCTGACCCTGCCAATGCCGTCACAGATCCGGTCAGCGATGTATATCCCAACCTAGACCCAGATATTGAAACGCTGGTCAATGCTGTATCTGAGCAACAGCTCATGGTTTACGTGCAAAAACTCGAGAGTTTTGGTACTCGGAATGCGTTTAGCCCGGTTGATCAGACAAACTTTGGTGTAGGGGCGGCAAGACGCTGGCTCCAACAAGAGATGGTTAGGGTTGGAGCAGCTAGCAACGGCCGTCTTCAAGTGCAGAATGATCCATTTTCTCTTGAGTACAACGGCTTTTTTGCAGAACAAGAAAATATCATCGCCACATTACCCGGCACAGAGCCCGGTGCGGGCGTGATCGTGCTGATGGCACACTACGACTCACGCCCGCCGGATGAAACAGATGGTCTAACCCGTGCCCCCGGTGCAAATGACAACGGATCTGGCGTTGCTTTACTGCTTGAGTCAATTCGTTTGCTAAGCTCACGCACGTGGAACCAAACCATCATTTTTGCAGCCACCGCAGCCGAAGAGCAGGGGACATACGGTTCTCGTGATCTTGTACAGCAGCTCATCATTGACGGGCAGAATGTTATTGCCGCAGTTAATTATGACACCGTCGGCGGTCGGACAGATATACCCCGCTCTATCCGTATGTTCTCGCCTGATTTAGCCCGTTCACAATCAGGTGCTCTGGCTCGCTACTACAACTTTGTCAGCAAGATGTATGTTCCAGCCTTTCCCATCGACATGATCGATGCGATGGATCGTGACGGCCGCTGGGGAGACCAGCGAGAATTCATTTACGCAGGAATGCCGGCAGTACGTTTAACCGAGTCGGTTGAAGACAGCGATCTTATTAATTCGAAGCTGGATACGTGGAATGTCATTGATTACAGCTATTTGCGACAGGTTACCCAACTCAACGTGGCTGTTGTGGCAAATATGGCAGGTAGCCCAGTTCCTCCGCCACAGCCAACTATTGTGCGGATGGCAACACCGGGTGCATTCTTGTTAACATGGCCGCGCAATCCAAACGCGGCCGGTTATGCCATCGCTTTCCGTGAAACCACAGCCAGCATTCGCGACTATCCAACCCTGCGATTTGTCAATAATGCGGAAGCGGGTAACGTTGTTTTAACTGGCTATGATCCAAGCCAAGCATACTTCATGAGTATGGCATCTATCGATGAACAGGGAAGAATGAGTTTGTTTTCACAAGAGGTTTTGATAGAACCAGCTCCATAATTCAAAATTTTTAATGACAAATGAAACAAAAGCAGAAATCAGGTCTATTTTGGATGTATTAAACAAAAATCAGCTAGACATTGCGCTTTCAACGCTCAAAGCGATCCAGAATGCTCCTAAAGCCCAAAAGCATCCTTTCAACAGCATATGCAACATCAAACGACAGTCAGCAGCTGATGGACAATCAATTGCAACGCTGCAAGCGGCACCTCATCTCAACAATACTTTAAAGATTTTGCACGGCGGTGCAGCCTTTACGCTCGCTGATGCAGCAACCGGGATGGCCGCATATTCAATTCTCGACCACGCGGCCGGTGAAGACTGTGTGACCCAAGATTTGCACTATCGCTTTTTACGTCCGGCCGTAAACGGCACTATTATCGCAAAAGGCAGTGTTATTCGTAAAGGCAAGCGGACCGTGGTCGTTGAGGCTAAAATTTACGCAGATGATAAGCTTGTAGGTGTAGCAGATGGCACATATATCATAATTCGGCCGGAATCTTCCGGTTAATTGTAAGGTTTCTTAGTAAGATTATAGAGATACCAACTTTTTAGGAATCAGAGGTTTATGGCCCAAGTTATCCAAATTAATGTGTCACAAGGTGGCGTCCCTAAACAACCTATCCATAAGGCCTACGTTTATGCCAACGGTGTTGAAGGCGACAAACAGAAACACACAAAATTTCACGGTGGTCCTGATAAAGCGGTGTGTATGTACAGCCTTGAACGCATCATGACACTTCAACGAGAAGGGCACAGTATCTGGCCCGGTGCCGCTGGGGAAAATTTCACTATCTCAGGTTTAGACTGGGATAAAATTACCCCATATTCACAGATTTCAATTGGTGAAGAGGTTCTTCTAGAAGTAACCGAATACGCAGTCCCATGTGGACAAATAAAACACTGGTTTAACGATCAAAAGTCGACCCGCATCTCACAAGAGCATTATCCTGGCTGGGCGAGAGTCTATTGCAGAGTGCTAGAAGAGGGAACTGTCCGGCCGGGAGATCGTGTACAAATCCGCGTGTAAGGCCACTCCTGAAAAATGAATACCCAGAGTCGTTTACCTCGGGATGGCTGTGAAGCAATTTTAACGCTAGGTGTAGGTAAATTATTCTCTTGAATCTCCTAAACCGACCCTATTATTTGCCATAACTTTAGTGAGCACTACAATTTGAGGCATGGATGTGCCAATCCCCACACAAAATCAGCAAACCGAAAGACTGGAAGCTCTCTATGATTTGGCTGTTGAGCTTTCGTCTCAAATAAGTTTAGATTCAGTACTCCATACCGCTTTAAAACAGTGTCTAAAATTAACTGATTCACAATTTGGATTTGTTGGCTTTTCAGATGAAGATGGAAAGATTCTTGAAGTAGTCGCAACAGTTGGCTTTGAGCTTGCCCCTGATTTTTATCAGAACAATCGGTTCATCCCACTCCGGCCAAACATCTTTTCATACGTTATTCTGAACAATAGACCAATCCGCACGGCTGATGCCCGAATCGATCCAAGACGCGTTGGGCAACCGACAGATCATCCACCTGTACAAACATTCTTAGGCGTTCCACTGCGTATACACAATCGCGCCACCGGCATGATTGGTGTCGCTAATCGCCCCGATCCCTACGCTGAGGAGCATGAGCAGTTGCTGATGACCTATGCCGCTCAGGTTGCCATCGTGGCACGCAATCGACAGCTGTTTGAAGAGCTCGAGCAAACCAATTCATCACTTGAGGAGATGGTTGCGCAGCGTACAGTCGAGCTCCAAATCGCCCAGCATCGTTTAGCAGAAAAAGCGGAGCAATTACGTCGCTTGCTCCAAGAGACTGTTAGCGTCGAAGAGAGGGAACGTCAGCGGATAGCTCTTGGCATTCATGATGGAGTCAATCAGCTCATTTATGGAGCGATGTTTGAACTAAAATCAACAAAAAAACGGTTGCAGAGCGGCGGAATTGATCAAGCGGTGCAGTCAGTCGACTCAGTTGAAGAAATATTGCTGCAGGTAGAGCAAGAGACAAAACGTATCATATACGATTTACGCCCTCCGATGCTCGATACGCTTGGGCTGGTTCCTACACTGCGCCACTATGGCAAGCAGTATCAGCAATACACTGGTGTCCCCTGCTCAGTAAAAATTTTAGGTGAGGAAATACGCATTAGCCCAGCCGCAGAGGTCAACATTTATCGGGTAGTTCAAGAAGCACTACAGAATTCGGCCACCCACGCAGCCGCTTCTCATGCGCATGTTCTGCTTACCTTCTCACCAGCCACCTTAAAAATTACTATCACCGATGATGGGCAAGGGTTTGATATCAGGGCAATTGAATCAAGATACCAAGATCGATTGGGGTTGATGGGTATGCAAGAGAGAGCTGAAAGTTTGGGTGGCTCTCTGCACATTGATTCTAATCCGGGTTTGGGCACGCGAGTTGAAATGGCTATTCCGATACAATCCATTGCACTAGAAGCAAACAGAGGTGGCTCATGAACAACCGGCCGATTCGTGTATTGATGATCGATGATCATCCGGTAGTCAGAAAAGGAATTCGTAGCCTTATTTCCAATTATGATCAGGTAAAGGTTATTGGGGAAGCCAACGATGCGGCTGAGGGGTTACATTTGCTCAATGATCTAAAACCAGATGTGATCCTGCTGGATATCCGCCTACCGGATCAGCTAGGGCTAGACCTGCTGCCAACCATCAAGGAAACAGATCCAAATGTCAAAGTCTTGGTACTCACTTCGTTTGATGATGAAGAATATGTCACGCAAGCATTAAAAGCCGGCGCAGAAGGATACATTCTAAAAAATGCCACAGACGATTCGCTCATTCACTCAATACAAGCCGCTTATAAAGGTGATCGCGTTTTAAGTTCAGCCGCTCTGGATATTGTACTCAACAATCTTGGAGGTGAATCTCCCCCCTCAAGGCACCAGATCAACTTAGATGCAGATGAAATAAAAATACTAACACTCTTGGCGGCCGGGGCCGCCAATCACGAGGTATCAGACTCCCTCTATGTCAGCTCAACTACGCTCAAGCGCAAAATACGCAAAATTCAAGAAAAAATGGGCGTTCAATCAAGGGTCCAGGCAGTAGCTGAGGCGGTCAGGCATGGGATTGTTTAAAACAATTAACCTTCTTTATCCAGAGCTTCTAAAAACTTCTCTTTTTCGTTAGGGTGCATTGAAATGTTGTTTGCAGGATAGGGAAACTTTTGCGCGCGCACTTCCTCATGGAACATTTTCATAGCAGCAACCCGCTCTTCATAAAGCTGTTTATTCAAGCGTGCAAGATTTCCAAACGCATGCGCGTGACGCGGTGGCTTTTCTTCTTCACTGTCTTCTCCGCAAACGTCAGCCACAAAGGAGAAAATAGCGTCGCCTGCATTTCCAGACCCAAGAGAAAAGGTGACGATAGACGTTTTACTGTTTACCGCTTCCAAAACGTCTTCTGCAATGCACTCAGCCTCAACGGCAAACACCCCTACATCTTCCATACGCTTGAGCGTACGCCAAATCTTCATCGCTTCATCAGCCGTCCGGCCATAGGCACGTAGCCCCCCGGCCCAGTGTGCATAAGTTGGAATAAGCCCGATATGACTCTGTACCGGAATGCCCTCTTTCGCCAGCATTTCCATGACATCAAACGAGCGGAGGGTGTAGTACATATCCCCACCACGTCCCATCAGGTCAACCGCGTGGCTTAAAATTTCATCGGCGGTGCCGTGCTGCATCCACGTGCTACCAATGCCCATAAAGTGATGGGGAGCGATCTGACGACACTCATCTAGCTGACTGTCCCATACTACAAGCAAATCGATTCCAGCGTCAATGCAGGCGCGCAACTCAGTAGCATTGGCAGGATTGCTCATGCTCAATGTTTGGCCACTCCCTTTAAGTGCCTTCAAATCTGCTACGGTGTAGTTACGTTTGGCCGGTTTTCGGCCGAAGTCATAAATTCTTTTTGATTTCATGGGGTTTCTCCAATTTTTGTTGCGGGATGGTAGTTTGCACAATTTCAATCGTCAAGGTTAAATCTAAAAACTCAACAACTAACGAGGATTATATTATGGGAAAAACCATTGATTTCTTTTTTGACCTTTCATCACCTTGGACCTGTCTAGCTTTCTACAACATCAAACCGATCTTGGAAAAAACTGGAGCAAAAGTGATTTGGCGGCCGTTTTTGGTTGGTGGGGTTCACAACGCAGTCAACCAAGCTTATCCAGAATCACGATCAAACAACATCAACAGCCCCAAATGGCGGCAAACATTCCAGGCTTTGATTGACTGGTCAGCTGCCACAAACGTCACAATGAATTTTCCCGGCCGATATTTTCCTCTTCGCTCCGTTCAACCTATGCGCTTCTGCTGTACGCTAGAAGCCAATCAACCCGCACTCGTCAAATTCGCAGATGCTTGCTTCAAAGCTTATTTCACACATCAGCTCAACTTGGATGACCCGGCCGTTCTGGTCAAAATTGCCAACGATCTTGAGATGGATGGGGAAGGCATGCGAGCGAAATCTCAAGAGCAGGCTATTAAAGATCATTTGCGGGCCAACACAGATGAGGCGATTACAAGAGGTGCATTCGGCGCACCGGCAATCTTTGTTCCGTTTGGCGATGGAGAAAGACTCTACTTTGGAAATGATCAGCTTCCACTGGTTAAATGGGCCATCAATCAACCATAAGCGGCACCCAAAAATTAGCCTGCTGGCAGTTTTATGCGAAATACCGCTCCGCCTTGCGGATGATTTTCGGCCGATATTTTTCCCCCCATTATCTCACAGAACTTTTTGCATATAGCTAAACCTAGGCCGCTACCCTCATAAACGCGATTATAGGCATCGTCACTCTGCACAAATGGTTCAAAAAGGCGATTTATGTCAGATTCTGGTAATCCGATACCGGTATCTCGCACGGCAATCTGAACCCAGTTCCCCTCTTCCTTAACACTGATAACAATCTTGCCATTTGAAGTAAATTTATTTGCGTTGCCAATTATGTTTAAGAGCACTTGGAGTAATTTTTGACGATCCCCCAGAGCCATACTGTTACCATTTTCATCTGGTTTCACAATTATCTGGTTATTTGATTTCTCAGTCTGCAGATGTGTTTGATGAATCGCATCAACAATCAATTCGTTGATCTCTATGGGCTCGATCCTGACATCTTCGCGGCCGGCTTCCACCTTTGACAGGTCCAGTATCGAATTGATCTGATTGAGTAAACTGTTGCCAGACATTCGAATATTTTCAACATCCGTCAAAATTGAGTCAGACAAGCCCACATCGCTTACTTCTTCTGCAATCATCTCTGTATGGCCGATAATGGCGGTAAGCGGTGTTCGAAGCTCATGACTCATCGTGGCCAGAAAAACACTTTTTGCGTGGTTTGCAGCCTCAGCTTTTTGCTTGGCCTCGTGCAAATCTTTGAGCAGTTCCGTAATCTGTTTAATCGATTGTTTTTGGTAATCTTCGTACGCCCAACCTATCAAAATATTAAACAGAAACGCCGCTAAAACTGACATAAATACAACTGGCCGATTAAGGTGCCCGCCTAGAATCTCAATTGAATGCACCCAGTCATCAAAAACAAAAAATAGAATGGAAACAACAACCAGAATACCCATCATCCAGCGCCAGATTTTTGGGCTCAAAAAATAGAGATTGGCAAATGGCCAGCACAATAAAAAAATAATGGTTGTCGGATGGATCCCGCCTAGAAAGAATGAGAAGCTAACAACGATAATGGCACATTCGAGAAAGAAAACCGTTCCAGTAATGCGAATGCTCTTTGTCTTACGCAGTAGGTAGATGTTTGAAAGAAAGATACACCCAAAGACCAAGTTGCCGAAATCTTCAATCTCTATTTCATTCGCAGACAGCAAAATGACAGTTGGGGTTAAGAAGCACAAGAATGCAGCTGCAATCGAGATGATCAATATCAGGCGGCCTTTTCGCAGCAGATTTTGTATCTCAACAGGGTCATATCCCTCGGTTGGAATCATCCCATCAATCCATTTCATGAACGAAGGAACGCCTCCTTTCCAACCTAATCGATTTGATTGTGACTGGGAGCGAAACAAGTTATTCATTGCACACTTAAATTAAACACTAGTTTGAGTAGAATGGAATGGCCCATTTGGTCACTGAGAATTCTAAAAATTAGCTGATTTTCAAATCTCCACAAATTATCTGGTATTTGATCGTTTATAACTGAGAAGGCAAGACCCTAAAACTTGTATTGCTTCCATATGGCTTCAAAAACTACTGCCAGCAAAAATCATTTTTCTGTAATTCTCGGTCGAATTTTGAATAGCAATTTTAAAGTCGTGGCAAATACTTTGTTCTCATCTCTCAGTCTCTTCCCTTTCGGTGGCCCTTTTGGTCCACCAGCGGTCGAATTGGTCCAACTTATGTCCAACCCTGCGCCTTTTTGTTTAAATCATACTAATTTAGGGCCTTATTTCTTGTCATATTTGTCAATTAGGCTATAAATCAGGTCGTAATCTGTACAATACCTTTGCAACTTAAAGAAGGGCAGAATGTTTGAATCGGTGGATGAAACAGCCGAAAAGCTAGCGGGCTATGACTACATTGCCGACGAGGGATTGTCCACTGCTCTTTTTTTGTCTCTTAAAATGGGAAAGCCTTTGTTTCTTGAGGGCGAGCCGGGTGTTGGCAAAACGGAGATTGCAAAAGTGTTATGTCAGCTATTCGAAACCGAGCTTATCCGTCTACAGTGTTATGAAGGACTTGATACCAATCAAGCCCTGTACGAGTGGAACTATCCCAAACAGCTTCTAGAAATGCAGGCCATGAATGGAACTGCAACCACAAAAAGCATCTTTACAGATGCTTTTTTACTCAAACGGCCGCTGCTCCACGCCATCGATCCAACCCGAAGCAAAGCACCAGTTTTACTGATCGATGAATTAGATCGCTCAGATGAAGAGTTTGAGAGCTTTCTACTAGAGCTTCTCTCAGAATTTCAAATAACTATTCCCGAAATTGGTACCATTAAAGCCGAACATCGGCCGATGGTAATTATCACCTCCAATCGAACGCGTGAAATACACGATGCTCTAAAACGGCGCTGCATCTATCATTGGATAGATTACCCGTCCCGCCAAAAAGAAATAGACATTATCGTCACCAAGCGGCCGGAAGTGACGACCCAACTGGCAACACAGGTTGTCGATTTCATTCAAGAAGTTCGAAAAGAAGAATTTTACAAGCTGCCCGGTGTGGCAGAAACCTTAGATTGGGCAGAAGCTCTGGGCTACCTAAGTGCAACTGAAATCACACCTAAAATGATTGAATCAACCTTGGGCATCATTCTGAAGTATCAAGATGATGTCGACAAACTAAGCGGTCAAGGGATTGAAGTAATCATGGAGAGAATTACGTAGGGCGTGGAGCGTGAAAACGTTCTACCTCAAGCACAACACGTTTTGAGTAATTTCTTTTTCAGAAACGTTCTCCTCTTCACCCGAACCCTTCACGCGGCTGGTCTTAACATTACACCAACCCAAACAACTGACTTTCTAGACGCACTTCTGCTGGTTGATATTGGCAGTAGAAACCAAGTCTATCATTCAGCACGGTCACTTCTGGTCAGTAAGCGAGAACAGCTAAAATTGTTCGACACGATCTTTAACTTTTTTTGGCGTAAGGTGGCTCCTCCTAATGGATTAGTAAGGCAAAAAGCTCCTCTTGCACCGCGCCATAAACGGCCGCAGCAGCATCAATACGCAGCCATGCTAATGGCTCGCGCAATAGGAAAAACAGACCAAGAGATCGAGATGATTGATAAGTCTGAAACCTATTCTGATGCGGACATGCTCCAGCGTAAAGAGTTTGCGCAGATGACAGAAGAAGAGTTGGCCGCCGTCAAACGGCTTATTCAGCAGATGAAATGGGACATTGCTACCCGCATCACAAGAAGAAAGGTCAGCGCAAAAAATGGCCAGCAACTCGATCTGCGGAACGGCATGAGATCTGCCACCAAGTATGGTGGAATCCCAATCGAACTGTCGTACCAAACACGCAAAATCAAAGAGCGGCCAATCGTGTTATTGGCAGATATTTCTGGATCAATGGAAAAGTATTCTAGATTGGTCCTTCAATTTTTTTACAGCGTGGCGCAATCCAAAAAACAGGTTGAAAGCTTTGTTTTTGGAACACGCCTGACCCGAATTACCGGCGATTTAAAACTGAAAAACATTGATCGGGCGGTGGATCAAGCCTCGCGCGAGGTACGCGACTGGAACGGTGGCACGCGAATTGGCGAAAGTTTTGCCTCTTTCAATCGAGAATGGGCCCGCCGTGTAATCAGGCGAGGTGCGATTGTTATTATTGTCAGTGATGGCTGGGAACGGGGTGACAGCTCTGTTCTGGTCCGAGAAATGCGCTACTTACAGCACAGATGTCATCGATTGATATGGCTTAACCCACTTAGCGGCCGTCAATCGTATGAGGCAAGGGTAGAAGGAATGGCCGCCGCACTGCCGTTTATCGATGACTTTCTGCCCATCCATAATTTGCAAAGTCTCAAAGAGCTATCAGCTCATCTTGAAAAACTAAAGTGAGGCAACAAGTTACATGCTGCAGGTTTACTAACTGCATTGATGAACAAGCAACCGGTTACCTCTACTAAAGAAGGAGAAATAAATGAAAATTGATGGCGAATACACTTTTGATGCGCCACGCGCACTGGTCTGGGATGCGCTGCAAGATCCGGCCGTGCTTGCCACGGTTTTGCCCGGTGCCGACGGTCTTGACACCGTTGGCGAAGACGAGTACGAGGGTGCTCTAAAGATCAAAGTGGGTCCAGTTCAAGGTAAGTTTAAAGGGCATATCCAAATTACTGACAAGATAGATCTTGAAAGCTACAACATGAAAGTTGATGGCAAAGGGGCTCCGGGCTTCGTCAAAGCAACTGGCGGAATCAATCTCACTGAGGCTGACGGAAACAAAACCCATATGGCGTATACGGGTGATGCTAAGGTTGGTGGAAAAATCGCTTCTGTGGGTCAGCGTCTGATTGACACTTCTGCTAAAGCGATCATTGGGCAAAGTCTAGAAGCTTTAAACGAATACCTAAAAGTTGAAGCTGCCAAGCAAGAGGTTGTTGAAGTAGCAGCCGCTGCCGGTGCTTCTGCCGAAGAAATTGAGGCCAAAGTCAAAGAAGAAGTGGATGAATATGTTGCCCCCACTCAAGCGGAATTAGCCACAAAAGTTGCCTCACAAGTTGCCAGCGATCTCAACCTGACACCATACATCATTGGTGGTGTTGTTCTTGTCGCGCTCATCATTCTCTACTTTGTCTTCGGGTAGCCCACCATAGAAATAAGCACAGTACGCTGGGCTAATGTAAGCATCAGGACCAACTTAAATTAACAAGGGAGTAAGTGACAGCATCTTTTGTCATCTTTATTTAGGCAACCTAAATTTAAGCAAAAAGCGGGTAATTGCTCGCAGAACAACCAATTTTGATCGGCGAGCATTCGTAAATCGCCAATCAAAAGTTGAAATGGAGGTTTCCCATGATTCCAGGCGAGTTTGACTACTACGCCCCCACTTCATTGGATGAAGCGGTCTCACTCCTGTCAAAACACGGCGATGACGCCAAGATTTTGGCAGGTGGACAAAGCTTGATCCCAGCCATGCGGTATCGTTTGGCACTCCCAGAAATTCTGATTGATATCACCGGAATTGACGGGATGAGCTACATTCGCGAGGACAACGGCCATCTTGCAATTGGCGCGATGACAACTGAAAGCGAATTGGAAGATTCTGAACTTGTTCAAGACGGATATGACATGCTTTCAGACGCTGCGTTCGTCATCGCAGACCCGGTAGTCCGCAACAAAGCAACGGTTGGTGGCAATATCGCCCACTCAGATCCCGCCAATGATCATCCGGCCGTCATGCTAGCATATGGCGCAGAAGTCATCTGCTTGGGTCCGGGTGGTACGCGCTCGATACCCATCGATGAGTTCTTCACTGGCCTGTTTGAAAATTCGTTGGGCGATGACGAGATTTTAACTGAAATCCGTGTGCCCCGTCCTGCAGCAAATTCTGGCACGGCCTATATAAAAATTGAGCGAAAAGTAGGTGACTACGCTATTTCAGCGGCCGCAGTAAATCTCGTTATGGATGGGGATACAGTAGCTGGTGCACGTATTGGTCTAACCAACGTTAGTGCTACGCCCATGCGGGCTAGAAACGCAGAAGCGGCCATCATTGGAAAAATATTGACTGATGACGTACTGGAAGCGGCCGGTGCTGCAGCCGGTGCCGAGTGTGACCCAGCGGCCGATCTACGCGGAACGGTGGAATACAAACGCGACCTCACCCGCGTCTTGGTAAAACGAGCAATTAAGAAAGCCGCCAGCAGAGCTGGATAGTGGTTAGTCGTTGGTAGATAGTCGTTAGTTTCGCTTTTGCTTACATACTAACCACTAACATCTAACCACTAACATCTAAACAAATGTCAAAACACGAAATAACTGTAACTGTAAACGGAACTGAACATACGGAAGAAGTCGAAAGTAGGCTGCTATTGGTCCACTTTATCCGTGAAAATCTTGATCTGACCGGCACCCACATTGGCTGTGACTCCACAAGCTGTGGTGCTTGCACGATCCAAGTAGATGGACAGACGGTCAAAAGTTGCACCATGTTTGCGGTGCAAGCCAATGGCAAAAGCATCAAAACCATTGAAGGGATGGCAAATGGTGCTGAACTACATCCTTTACAAGAAGGATTCTGGGAAAAACATGGGCTACAGTGCGGCTACTGCACGCCCGGGATGATCATGCAGGCGGACCATCTTTTGAGCAAAAATCCAAACCCGACAGAAGAGGAAATCCGCTGGGGTATTTCTGGTAACCTGTGCCGCTGCACCGGCTACAACAAGATTGTTGAAGCGATCGAGTATGCGGCCGACAAAATGGCAAACAGTGAAACGGAGGCAGAGACAGCATAATGACTTATCATAATCCAAATGCCCCTCGTCACTTGGAAGACCGAGTAGAAAAACAGATTACCCCTATGGGGCCGAATGAGTCTGCAAATGTGGAAACCACGGAGGAGGTGCGTATTACCACACCGCCTGAAATTTGTGGTATGGGGCACCGAATGAAGCGGAAAGAAGATCCGCGCTTTATTCAGGGCAAAGGGAACTACGTCGATGATATTAAGTTACCCGGCATGCTGTACATGGACATTGTCCGCAGCCCCTATGCACACGCCAAAATTTTAGAAATTGATGCAAGCGAAGCTTTGGCAACAGAAGGTGTTTTGGCTGTTATCACAGGTAAAGATCTTGAAGCGCATAACTTAGCATGGATGCCTACGTTAATGTCAGACACTCAAATGGTGTTGCCAACCGACAAAGTGGTTTACTATGCGCAGGAAGTCTGTGCCGTTGTCGCCACAAGCCGCTACATCGCGGCCGACGCCATTGAAAAAATTTACGTCGATTATGAACCACTAGACCCAGTTGTTGATCCATTTGACGCACTGAATGACAACACCCTCGTTCGTGAAGACAAAGAGGAAAAAACCAATCGGATTTGGCACTGGGAAGTAGGCGACAAAGATGCCACAGATGAGGTGTTCGCAAATGCAGCCCACGTCATCAAGCAGCATCACTACATCCCGCGTATTCATGTTTCTTCGATTGAAACCTGCGGTATGGTGGCAAACTACAACAGCGCCACTGGCAAAATGCAGCTTTTCATGACAACGCAGGCACCCCACGCTATTCGCACCGTTTTCGCTTTGGTAGCAGGGCTGCCTGAGCACAAAATTCAGGTGGTATCACCCGATATTGGCGGTGGATTTGGCGGTAAGGTTCCCGTTTATCCGGGGTATGTGATTTGTGCGGCCGCTTCTCTCTTGATTGGCAAACCGGTCAAATGGATCGAAGATCGCTCAGAGAATTTACAGGCAGATAGTTTTGCTCGTGATTATCATCTAGACGCGGAACTCGCGGCCGATGAGAACGGAAAAATCATTGGATTGCGCGTTAATGGTCTGGCTGACCATGGCTGTGCTGACGCGGCCGCCAATCCTTCAAAATTCCCGGCCGGATTGTTCTCAATTTGTACCGGTTCATACGACATGCAGGCGGCTCACGTTAACTTCGACGCCGTGTACACCAACAAGCCCCCCGGTGGTGTAGCTTATCGCTGCTCATTCCGTGTGACAGAAGCGGTGCAAATGATTGAGCGCATGACTGACATGATGGCGCACGAGCTGGGTGTAGATCCAGCCGACTATCGGATGCGTAACTTCATCCAGCCAGAAGATTTTCCATACGAGTCCCCTACTGGCTGGCACTACGACAGTGGTAACTACCCGGCCGCATTGCAGAAAGCGATGGATATGATCGGGTATGACGAGCTGCGTAAAGAGCAGGCGGAAATGCGCAAAGAAGGAAAGCTGATGGGGATTGGTATTTCCAGCTTTACAGAAGTCGTTGGCGCAGGGCCAAGCCGCGACTACGACATTTTGGGGATCAAGATGTTTGACTCGGCCGAAATTCGCATCCATCCAACCGGCAAAGCGATAGCCCGCTTTGGCACCAAGTCACAGGGGCAGGGTCATGAAACAACCTACGCTCAGATCTTAGCAGAAGAGTTGGGGTTGCCAGCGGCCGACATCGAGATTGAAGAAGGGGACACCGATACGGCGCCATACGGTTTGGGTACATACGCCAGTCGTTCAACCCCCACGGCCGGGGCTGCGGCCGCCATGGCAGCACGGAAGATCAAAGCCAAAGCCAAGAAAATCGCCGCTTACTTGCTCGAAGTAAACGAAGATGACCTTGAGTGGAACATCAATCAGTGGCAGGTGAAAGGGTCTCCTGAGCAGGCAAAAACAATCCAAGACATTGCATTTGCTGCCTACACCAACCATCCACCGGGCATGGAAGCTGGCCTCGAAGCAACTGACTACTATGATCCACCCAACTTGACCTTCCCATTCGGCTCGTACATCGCTGTGGTAGATATTGACACCGGCACCGGGATGGTTGAAATTCGCCGCTTTGTGGCGATTGACGACTGTGGCAACATCATCAACCCACTTGTGGTTGAAGGTCAGGTCCACGGTGGTTTGACGATGGGATTGGCGCCTGCCATGTACGAAGAAATCGTTTACGATGAAAATGGGCAGTGTCTAACCGGCACTTTCGCAGACTACTTGGTTCCAACGGCCGTAGAGTCACCCAAATGGGAAACCGGCCACACAATCACACCCTCACCTCACCATCCAATTGGTGCAAAAGGTGTGGGTGAATCACCAACAGTTGGTGCGCCACCCGCCATCGCCAATGCTGTAGTCGATGCGATGTGGCACCTTGGTGTGCGTCACATTGACATCCCCATCACACCGCAAAAGGTGTGGAAAGCTCTGCGCGATGCAGGTGTTAACGACTAGGTATTGTAGAAAAAGAGCTTCGCTGTTTTTAAGCAGCGAAGCTCTTTTTGTATTTTTTAAAATTAGGAAAAGTCACAATTGTAGGAGACAAGCAAAATGAATCCCAAAATGGTTTCAGCAGGTGGTCAAAACATTGCAACCTATGACAGCGGTGGAAGCGGACCGGCCGTTTTCTTTTTACACGGAAATTCAGCGTCGAGCTTGACGTTTAGAGACCAATTAGAGGGTGACTTCGGCAAAAAGTATCGGGTATTAGCTATGGATTTACCAGGCCATGGTGAGTCAGAGAAAGCCGCTGATCCTGCAAGCACTTACCATATGCCGGGATATGCGGCCGTACTAGCAGAAGTTGCTGAAAAGCTTGATGCTTCAGATGCAGTCTTTGTAGGCTGGAGTTTAGGCGGTCACATCGTTCTTGAGGCAACTGAGCAACTATCTAGGGCTCCGGGTTTCGTCATCTTCGGCACGCCGCCTCTGGCCTATCCACCAGATATGGAGAACGCCTTTTTACCGAATCCTAGCATGGCAGCAGCATTCGAAAATGAACTTACTCAAGAACAGATGGAGGGGTTTGCTGCGGCATGTTTAGCCCCAAATACAACTTTAGATTTAGCCCCATATGTTGCAGACATCGCCCGAACGGATGGCAGCGCGCGGCTCACAATGGGTGGCAGCATTGCTCCCGGAAATTACAGAGATGAGGTTGATGTAGTGAAAAATCTGAAACGGCCGCTAGCCATTCTTCATGGCGAACACGAGCAGCTCGTCAATGAAAAATACATTAGCCAGCTAGAAATGCCTACGCTTTGGCGTGAGGCGGTTCAAATCATTGCAGGTTCTGGCCATACACCTCAAGCAGAAACACCAAATGCGTTCAATGATCTAGTCTCTGCATTTGTAGATGAAGTAACTGGGTAGATCAGTTTTTCATAGGCCAAAGTAGGAAACAAGCGACACCGGCAAGCCGTTTATTTATACTGATCGCATGTTTGACTTCCAAAATAACACGCCATCCGGAAATTTAATGCGGATGCTTCGGTTCACGGCAGCCATTATGGTCTTTTTAGCCGTTGTGCGTGCGGCTCAAAATGGCCTCCCAGAGCCAGCCATCTATGTAAACACCGTCAATTTCATGCTCTTGCTCTTTGGTCTGATGTCTTATTTGGCAGCTTATCTGATTGAGCAGAAGCAATCTGTTGGCTACATTCCAATTGCCGTTGCCACTTTATATCCATTGTCAGTTAGTTTGACAACGGGGCAGCCACTAAACATCGTCATCGTCATTTATGGCGCGTTTGTTCTCTTTCAATATTGGCGTTTAAGGCAATCCGGATACTTTGAAACCTAAACGAATTGACCCTCAGTTTTAATTTGCAGGGTCTTAACTCATCTTATGTTTGACGACTACTTCTCAAAAGCCCATGAACTAAATAAAAAGGGAGAGCCTTTTGTCACTGCAACGGTCGTCCGCGCAGAAAAACCAACCTCTGGCAAACCGGGTGACAAAGCGATTGTCACCATAGACGGGGTCATGCATGGCTGGATCGGTGGCTCATGTGCGCAGCCAACGGTAGTTAAAGAGGCATTGAAGGCGTTAAGTGATGACGAAAGCCGATTGATTAGACTCTCCACAAATCCTGAAAACCAAATGTCAAGAGAAGGATTGCTTGATCTACCGATGACTTGCTTTAGCGGCGGCACACTTGAAATTTACATTGAGCCGGTCCGGCCGAAACCGCGCTTGCTCATTATTGGGAATTTGCCGGTAGCACAAGCATTGTGCCACTTGGGTCACGCGATGAATTACCACGTGATTGCGGCCGATCCTGACACAAAAGGGGCTGGTATGCCACACGCCAATGAAGTGATCACCGATCTTGAGCAAATCGGAGATGCGATTTCTCCCATGACATACGTAGTAGTCGCTACACACGGCAATTTTGATGAAGTTGCACTTGAAAAAGCGATCAAAGCCCATGTGCCTTATGTGGGATTGGTAGCTAGCAAACGGAGGGCATCGGCCGTGCGCGAGTATTTGCATATGGCTGGCTATGATGACAATGACCTACTGGCTCTAAAAGCCCCGGCCGGGCTCGACATTCAGGCCCGCCGTGGTGATGAGATTGCGCTAAGCATTATGGCTGAAATTGTAGAGCGCAGACGGACGGCCGAGAATCTAGACCTAACCCTCATGCGGGAGCAGTTCGAGGTTGAAGTTGAAGCCCCTGATATAGCCATCGATCCGATTTGCCAAATGGAAGTAGTCATTGAAACAGCTAAACACAAGCATGAGCACAATGGAGAAATGTTTTACTTTTGCTGCCCAGCCTGCAAAAGAACCTTTGCCAAAGACCCTGAACCGTTTTTAGCAGCGGTGCCTTAAATTGATGGAAGGGAAGTGTGGTCGCGCTCGATAGAACGGCCGAAAGGTACAAATACAGCAAAATCAAGCGGAAAAAAACAGCTAATAATCCTGCTAATAAATGGCAATAGCCCACATACACTAAACGATTATTCCTAAAACCGGTAGAACCGATTAGAACATGCGATTAGAGTTTATATGTTGGGAATTTTACAACAAGCTCATGCACCACTTGTTTTGCTTCCGCAATCGCAGCTGGGTCCGGCTCATACCCATCGGCCGAAAACCAAATATCTGCTAGCAAATTGCCTATTTGCGCCATCTCAGCCTCTCCCATACCACGAGTAGTGGCGGCCGACACGCCCAATCGTACCCCGCGCCATTTTTTAATGCTCACCGGATCACCCGGCAAAGCGTTTTTGTTACACGTCAGCCCTGCATGTTCAATCACTTTTTCCGCCTGATCTCCAGTTAGTCCGGCCGGGGCCACATCGGCCAGCATCAAGTGATTATCGGTGCCGCCGCTCATAATCCCGATCCCTCGATCGATGAGCACTTCTGCCAGCGTGCGGGCATTATCCACTACCTTGTGTGCCCAAGTTTTAAACTCCGGCCGCATCGCTTCACCCAAGCAAACCGCTTTGGCCGCGATCACGTTCAGGTGAATGCTCCCTTGAGAGCCGGGAAAAACGGCTGAATTGAGTTTCTTCTTCCATGATCGGTCTCTAGTCAAAATAACGCCACCCCGAGGTCCACGCAGCGTTTTGGTCGTTGTACAAGTCACAATATCTGCATGGTCTATAGGGGATGGATGCGCACCCCCTGCCACTAACCCGGCGATATGCGCCATGTCTACCAAGAACGTGGCATTTACGCTCTTGGCGATCTCACTCATTTGCTCAAAATCAATCACACGCGGATAGGCCGAGCCACCAGCAATAATCAGCTTCGGCCGATGCTCGTGTGCCAGCTGCGCCATCTCATCGTAATTGATCTGGCCTGTCTCTGCATGAACCCCATACGAGACGACATTGAACCATTTTCCAGACAAATTGGGGGGTGCCCCGTGGCTCAAATGCCCTCCGGCCGCCAATGACATACTTAACACCGTATCACCCGGTTGGAGAAGCGCAGTGAAAACAGAAAGGTTTGCTTGTGAACCCGAATGCGGCTGGACGTTGGCGTATGCAGCCCCAAATAATTCACAAGCACGATCAATGGCTAACTGCTCCACCTCATCAATTATTTTCGCTCCACCGTGAAAACGGTTACCAGGGTAACCTTCAACCGTTTTGTTGGTGATTTTTGCCCCAAGTGCATTCATCACCGCTTGGCTCACAATATTTTCCGAAGCGATTAGTTCAATTTGATCAATTTGCCGCTGTGCTTCGCGGTGCAAAATATCAGCCACGGTCGGGTCTGATTGGGCAATTGGTTGGTTAAAGAACAATGAATCCATAGGTCTATTTTGACTCAAATAATAATTGTATGGTGATGATGGTACGGCAACTAAAAAATGATGCAAGCGTAAGGCGAACGAAGTACACTCATCACATGCGCCGATTTATCGAACCTTTATCGCTAACGCTGGGTGGCCTGCTTGTGGGATGGCTTCTGCTTGAAATAATTCTGCGCTGGACGGCCACCGCACTGCCGTACACCATTACGGCCCCCATGCGGGACGTCAATCGGCATCCGTTTACGGCTGCTACTATCCTGCCGGAGCAAATTTGGATTGACGATGATAGCTATCAGTTGATCACGCCACCCGGCATCGATAATGAATTTCAGTATCCTGATCCGCGCATCGGCTTAAATGTTTCAACTCAAAATTGGCTAGATCCCAATTCACAGGTCGGTTTTCGCGTTCCCAGCATTGATTGGGAGCCGATTTGGCCAGTTGATGTTGTGGTGGTTGGAGATTCATTTAGCTTTTGCTATGTTGAATACGCTGACTGCTGGGTTGATTTATTGGCCTCAAAACACAATTACAGCATGGTTAATTTGGGGTTGGTAGCCACAGGCTCAATCAGCCATCAGAATGTATTAAATACCTTTGGGTTGCCTCATGATCCTCAACTAGTTATATGGCAGTGGTACGGCAATGACTTTAATGACGATTATGGGTTTACAACTTTGTATGGGGAGAACGCTGAAGAAAGAAAAGGAGAAGACAGCGTTCCACCGGGATGGCTCAGAAGAAATTCGGCCGTTGCTAGTATTGTGCACGCCATCTCACAGTCAAGACAGGGGTCGCAGCAGTTTACTCGTTTCATCGACCCCTATATGGTGAATATCGGGAATGAAAACATCTGGTTCGGCCGACCCTACATCCAAGAGGCGTTTAGTTTGCAAGAGGCCAAAAACCAGCAGGGGTTCGCGCTGAGCCAAAAGGCGATTCTGGATACGCAAACGAGGCTGGCAAGCAAAGGTGTTGAGCTAGTTGTCCTATTAATCCCTTCAAAAGAAGAGGTCTATGAAACATGGACGGCCGATGAAATGGGTCCAGATCTTCTAGATGAGATTGCACAAGGGCGACAAGAAATGCTTTTGTTTTGTGAGTCTAACAGCCTAACCTGCCTCGACACAACATCTACATTAAAAGATCAGGCCAATGTGGGGAACCTTGTTTACCACGCCCAAGATACCCATCTTAATAAGTTGGGCAATCAAGTACTTGCTGAGTTCGTGAAAAAGAATCTAGACAGCATGCTGACCAAATAAAAAAGCTTGGTAGGGTACCAAGCTTTTTAAAACAATAAAACTTACGCAAAACGATTCATAGGGGCCCCTCGTGGGTGCCAAAGTGCCCATAAAGGGCACCTACAAAAATCGATTTGACTGCGTAATTCCTAAACAATTTGATCGATTAAGTCTTATGAGTCAGGATTGCGGCCATCTTCTCGACCGTCACCCGGCCGTGGTGTAACCATTTCACCTTCAGATCCACCAATTGGTGGCTGGAGTCTAGCACCCGGCAAAGGAATCTGAGGCTCAGGTATAACAATCTGCCCCCCATCGCCGTCAGGCACAGTTATCTGGGAACCACTATTTATCGATTCGCCAGCCAGATCCTCATCACTTTCACTTACTCCCTCCTCCACTTGGCCAGAAATTGGCTCAGAAGCTGTACCTTCATTGGTGATGCGAGTTGGTGTAATCGATGCGGCTGGCTCAATTTCTTCCATCACTTCTGTAGAAATATTTTCTTCATTTTGCTCTGGCCCATCTTGTACCGGTTCTAAAACACCATCAGTACCCTTTTCTTCACCGCTAGCCCCTTGTGGAATAGCTGGAGCCTCAATGCCATTACTCTGCCCCCGAGATGTCAGAACTGTTGAAAGGACCGCAAAAATTAGCAGAGCCGGAACCGCAAGGCCAAGCAGCCGCCCCAAATTGACAAGCCGCTTCTCACGCTTTTTTTGACTAAGCTGGCCCGCTTCTTCAAGCATCAATCTTTGCGATTTGGATCGTGCCGATATGCTTGGATGAGGTTGATTGTTTTTTAAAGAGCGCACGATCCGAAGGTAGTTATCAAGATCACCATCGTCTGACGATTCTCCTCGTTCAAAATCGTTAACAAGTTTGTCAAATTTTTCAAAGTCTTCCATGGTCGAAACCTTCTAACCTCGTTCAATTCCCATCAATTCTGCTAATTTCCGAATTCCCCTAAACTGGATTTGCCTAACCGCTGTTTCACTTTTGCCTATGGTGGATGCTACTTCAGCGACGCTCATCTCAAAAGCAAATCTCAAAGAAATGACGTTTTGTTGATCCTCGGCAAGCTGGCTCATGGCTTGCTTTAATTCTTTATTGCTGATCATCCCATCAATAATTTCTTCAGGTGATTTATCATTAGAAGGTTCGGACTCTGTTAAGCCAGAGTAAGACCGTCTATATTTTTTGCGGTAGTAATCATTGACAATGTTTGAGGCAACACGATACAGCCATCCCTTCAAACTATTTGATGGTGCTGATCTTTGTCGGATGGCATGGATAAAGCGTACAAACACATCGGAAGCAAAGTCTTCTGCCAACTCTAAAGAGTCTACTTTCGAAGCTATATAGCGAAAAACAGGTGTATAAAATCGATTGTGAATTTCTACAAGAGCTCCCTCATCTAGCTTCTCGGCCGCTCGTAACAGCATTAGCTCTGACATTAACTCGTAATTGTGTGGTTTTTCCACCAAGCTTTCGTTCTTTTGCTTATCGACCATAAAGGGCAAATTCAGAGTACTCATAATTTGTATTCCATCTAGTGTTTGACCAGACGAAAGATTTCTGATCCTAAATCAAGACAAACACGATAAGCTTCGCCAGTTGCAAAAAGCGCCAATAAATTGACCGGAGAAGCACTAGTGCTACGTCAAGGATGGATGGATGGAAACTCTTGACGTAGCCTACAGTGGTTTGTCTTGCCGATATTTCCATCACGTCATGATTGACAAACCACTAGTTTTTGGCCATACAAACAAAAAGTCGCTGAAAAAACGGTTTTGTTACACTCAACATTCTATTTTACAAAAGCAAAAAGGCCGAACAAATCCAAAAAGATTAAGAGGGCACAATCATGTGTAACCCGAGTTGCACCTAACTCTTGATTTCGAAAAGTTTTGTGCAAAGTGCGGGGCACTCCCGAGAAAGAACGACTATTTCGAAGGTATTTACTGAGGAGTGCCCCGCACTTCTGAGGATCAACTTGTAGGTGGCAACTTGAGTTATGTCATCAATTGTTTATTTACACTCACAGATAAATAATCGAATCATGTCGATGAGCTAAAAACTATTCCACAAGTGAAGATGAATGCCATGACGAGATGTGACATTACTGGTTTATCCTGTTTCTTATGGTTACCAATTGCGTTCGTACATTTGTCAAACATCGTTTCCAAGTGCTTAGTCAAACTTTTGTCAAACAAACAGTGCCGCCTTAGTGGTTGAAGGATTGTTGAAAGTGCAAAAACAAATTTCAAGAGGTTAAGTCAATTGTTAACCTTGCACAAAAACTGAGTGTTTCAGTTGTAAGATTTAAATTAACAGTGATCATTGCGGACTTAAATCACTGTACTAGAATACACAATGTAAGTGTGAAACCGTATCTAGTTTGAGTAATAGAAGAGGCGAATTTAACCCCGCAATTCATCCAGAAGTAATCAAAGCGGACTCTCAGTTCTTAAGGAATGCAGAACAAGCACGCTGTAACCAGCTTCCTTTTAAAAATTGAGTTTATCCCTCTCTCAATTGCCTAACTCAAGACGGAGAAACCTACCATCCAAGTAAAAATTTTGAATTAGACGCCTATCTACAACTTCTGTTCAATGGTTATGCATAGACCAATCAATAGAAGCACTTGTTTACGCTGTAAATTTGCCGATTTCACAATCAGCAATGTTTAAAACTTTAATATTTCGTTCATATGTTACTTACCATTAGGAGGTCAAATAAAACATGAACACAAACGGCACTGCTACTGCTACCATGCCACAGGTAGAACTCCCGGCTTTCAAAGACCAGTATGAAAATTTTATTGGTGGAGAGTGGGTCGCACCATCTCAAGGAAAATACTTTGATAATGTTTCCCCTGTAGACGGACAGGTATTTACTAAAATCCCACGCTCTACAGCCGAAGATATCGACATGGCAATTGATGCAGCATGGGCTGCTGCACCCAGTTGGAACAACAGCTCAGCAGCAGAAAGAAGCAACATGCTCCTAAAGATCGCTGATGTCATGGAAGCTAACTTGGAGACGCTGGCTAAAGTTGAAACATGGGATAACGGCAAGTCAATTCGTGAAACCAAAGCGGCCGACCTGCCTTTAGCTATCGACCATTTTCGTTACTTTGCTGGCGTTATCCGCGCGGAAGAAGGGACTGTAAGTGAACTAGACGCTTCTACTGTATCAATGAATATCTTGGAACCACTTGGTGTTGTAGGGCAAATCATTCCATGGAACTTCCCTATTTTAATGGCCGCATGGAAGGTTGCTCCTGCTCTAGCGGCAGGGAACTGTGTCGTCCTCAAACCGGCTGAACAAACCCCACTGGGTATCTTGGTCCTAATGGAAATGATTCAAGACATCGTTCCAAAAGGTGTGTTAAACGTCGTAAACGGGTTTGGCCTTGAGGCCGGTAAACCACTGGCATCTAGCCCGCGCATTAAAAAAGTAGCATTCACCGGTGAAACCACAACCGGTCAGCTTATTATGCAGTATGCATCAAAGAACATTATTCCTGTTACGCTTGAGCTGGGTGGAAAATCTCCAAACGTATTTTTCGAATCCATCATGGATGCGGATGACGAATTTTTTGACAAATGCCTAGAAGGTGCAGTGATGTTTGCCCTCAACCAAGGTGAGGTTTGCACCTGCCCATCTCGCATTCTGGTTCAGGAAAGCATCGCAGACGCATTTATTGAGCGCGTAGTTGAAAGAACCAAGGCCATCAAACTGGGTCACCCAATGGATGACTCAACGATGATGGGGGCTCAAGCCTCTAATGACCAGTATGAGAAAATCCTAAGCTACATCAATATCGGCAAAGAAGAAGGTGCAGAAGTCTTAACCGGTGGTGGCGCAACAGAGATGGCTGGCCTTGATGGCGGTTTCTATGTTCAACCTACCATTTTGAAAGGACACAACAAGATGCGTGTCTTCCAAGAAGAAATTTTTGGACCGGTCGTTTGCATCACAACCTTTAAAGATGAAGCTGAGGCGATTGAAATTGCAAATGACACGCTCTACGGTTTGGGTGCAGGTGTATGGACTCGTGACACTCATCAGGCTTACAAAGTCTCAAGAGCTATTCAAGCCGGCCGTGTGTGGGTGAACTGCTATCACCTATACCCAGCCCATGCACCATTCGGTGGCTATAAAAAATCAGGTATCGGCCGTGAGACGCACAAGATGATGCTTAATCACTACCGCCAGACCAAGAACATGCTGATTTCTTACGACAAGAACGCAATGGGCTTCTTCTAGACAGGTCGCGTTTAGAATTTGACTCACAGCCGTTTTGCAATTGTTCAGTTTGCAGAACGGATCATATTAAGTCAAAACATAAAAGGATGCTTATGGTTGCTTGACAAGGAGCATCCTTTTTTCTAAGTTTAAATCCTGAGCTTGGAGATTACTCCTTTCCAAAAAAATTTAGTAAAACTTGAGAGAAATACCCTAGTAAAACTTGAGAGAAATACCCCATGAATACAGCAACAGATTCTACCCAACTAACAGAGCGTGTCCTCGTAACCGATGAAGCGATTAAAATTATCGATCAGCTTAAAGCTGAGCACGGAGAGCTTATGTTTCATCAAAGCGGTGGCTGCTGCGATGGGTCCTCACCGATGTGCTTTCCCGATGGGGAGTTGATGATCAACGAGACGGATGTTTGGCTAGGCAGCATCCACGGATGCAATTTTTACATGTCTCACGATCAGTTTGATTATTGGAAGCACACTCAACTAACAGTTGATGTGGTTAAGGGGCGTGGCGCGAGTTTCTCGCTTGAGATCCCTCTAGGTATTCGCTTCCTTATAAAATCAAAAATGTTTACTGAGGATGAGGCGAAAAATCTTGTACCTATCAGATATGGAGAATAGCGACACCATAGCTTCAAAAATTTATGCCATAAAAAAGGGAGATGGCCAAACGATGACCATCTCCCTTTTTGGTTTCTAACTAGATAGATCTTTAGGCGCGATCTACCGCTTTCTTGATTGCGCGCTTAACAAAAACAGACGCCATTTCTCTGCGATAGTCGGCACTCGCATGAATATCGCTCATGATATCATCGCCTAAATCTGAGACAACAGCAGCAGCGGCCGCTTCAATATTCTCATCTGTCATCTCTTTACCAGCAAGGGCGGCTTCAACAGAGTCACAGCGCTGAGCTGCTGGCACTAATCCACCTATTGCAACAGATGCTGACTCGCAAGTGCTGCCATTCATCTTCACAGATACAGCCGCACCCACAATTGCATAGCGCGATGCCGGATTAAACAACTTTGAATAAGCTGTTCCGGTTCCGCTGGATTTAGCCGGAACACTAACACCTGTTAGCAGTTCGTCTTCATCCATTGCAGTTTCAAATAGACCGGTGAAGAAGTCATCGGCCGATACATTTCGGCTACCACCTTCTCCAGTCACTTCCATCGTTGCGCCCAGAGCGGTCAAGACCGTTGGCAAGTCAGAAGCAGGATCAGCATGGGCGATATTCCCACCAACTGTTCCGCGATTGCGTACCATCGGGTCACCGATCCAGCTTGCTGCTTCCGGCAGAGCGTCGGGCAGAGTGTCTGAGCCTTCAACCATTGCGTGGGTGGTCAATGATCCAATTTTGATCGAACCATTATTTTGGTTAATGCCTCTCAGGTCGTCAATCCGGCCGATGTCAACAATGCACCCGGGGTCAGCCAAGCGCAGCTTCATGACAGGAATCAGGCTGTGACCGCCTGCCATAAACTTTCCGTCGTGTTCTTTTCTAAGCGCAATCGCCTCTTGAACGGACGAAGCGCGGTGATAATCAAATTTTGGTGGATACATTAAATTTCCTCCTGAACCCTAGTCAGCCGCAACCGCAGCACCTTTGATAGCGTTGTGAATGGCCAGTGGGGTATGTGGAATTTCCACATGGCGCACACCCATTGGGGCCAAAGCATCCATGACCGCATTCGCCACGGTTGGGGTACCCGCAATCGTACCCATCTCACCAGCACCTTTGACACCCAGCGGGTTTGACGGCGATGGAATCTCAATTCGACCGAGATCAGACATAGGTAGATTGTCTGCACGGGGCATGGCGTAGTCTAAGAACGAACCGGTTAGCAACTGGCCGTTTTCATCATACTGACCGTGCTCAAGTAGCGCTTGACCAACACCTTGGGCAATACCACCCTGCAGCTGACCTTCTACAATCATCGGGTTAATCACATTGCCGACATCGTCTACGGCCGCGTACTTCAGCAGTGTGACCTCACCGGTGTCTTTGTCTACCTCAACCATCGCGATATGGGCGCTGTTCGGGAAGGTAAAGTTCGGTGGATCAAAGAAGGTATGCTCTTCCAAACCGGGTTCCATGTCGTCTGGCATGTTGTGCGTTAGCGCCGAGAATGAAATTTCGAAAAAGCTCTTCGCGTTGTCAGGTGATCCCTTGACATGCATGGTGCCTTCATCGGTATAAACGATATCTTCTACGGCCGCCTCTAGTTGATATGCCGCAATCGCTTTCATTTTCTCTTTAACTTTTTGCGCGCTCTTTAGAATAGCGGAGCCACCAACAGCCGCTGAGCGAGAAGCATAAGTTCCCAAGCCAAACGGCGTCTTAGCAGTGTCACCATGGATGATTTCAATATCCTCGATGGGCACACCAAGCTCTTCAGCCACAAGCTGAGCAAATGTTGTTTCGTGACCTTGTCCGTGTGTATGCGTACCGGTCATGACCGAAATTTTGCCGGTTGGGTGAACGCGAACTGAACCGTGTTCCCACAGACCAACGGCCGCACCTAGACTAGTAACCACTTTAGACGGACCAGCACCTGACGCTTCGATACAGCCACTAACGCCAACACCAACCAAACGCCCTTCAGCGCGGGCCGCATCGCGAGTGGCCAACATATCATTGTAACCAGAAACTTCCATCGCTTTGTCGAACAGCAAATCATAGTCGCCGCTGTCGTAAACCAAAGCGACCGGTGTTTGGTACGGATACTCATCTTTTTGGATGAAGTTTTTGCGACGGATTTCAATCGGATCCATGTTCAAGTCACGGGCGGCGATGTCGATAATGCGCTCGAGCAAATAACTCGCTTCTGGACGGCCAGCGCCGCGATAAGCATCAACCTGAGTCGTATTGGTCATCGTTCCAAACGATTCACCAAAAATGAGCGGTGTTTTGTACAGACCGGCAAATAGCGTGATGTACAGCGCAGTTGGGATCATTGGCGCAAACGCTGACAAATATGCCCCCATGTTCGCCCATGTTTGTACGTGGAAAGCGGTAAAGGTACCGTCATTGTTAACGCCCAACTTGGCGGTTGTCACGTGGTCACGGCCGTGTGCGTCTGTCAGGAACGCTTCAGAACGAGAAGAAACCCATTTCACTGGCCTTTTAAGCTGCATGGAGCAGTAAGGCACAATAATTTCTTCAGGATAGTGGAAAATTTTAGAGCCAAATCCGCCACCAACGTCAGGAGAAATAACACGAAGCTTGTTTTCAGGAATCTGCAGTGTAAAAGCACTCATCAACAGACGAATGACGTGTGGATTCTGGCTAGAAGTCCAAACCGTCATCTCATCCATCGCATCACTCCAGTCGGCCACGCAAGCACGAGGTTCCATTGCATTTGGAATAAGGCGTTGATTGATTAAGTCAAGCTCAACGACGTGGTCAGAGGCTTCTAGGGCCGCATTTACCGCATCAGCATCACCCAGTGGCCAGTGGAAGCTTGTATTGTTTGGTGTTTCTTCGTGGACCTGCGGCGCGTCAGGCGCGGTTGCCTTTTTCGCATCAACCACAGCCGGGAGCTCTGTGTAGTCAACGTAGATCACATCGAGTGCGTCGTACGCGATGTAGGGTGATTCAGCCACAACAACGGCTACAGCGTCGCCCACGTGGCGGGCTTTGTCTACTGATAAGGCATGCCATGGGGGGAGCTTAATGTCCGGTGGTGTAAAGCCACAAGGAATTGGGCCAATCCCGGCCGCTTGTATATCTTTACCCGTATAAACGGCCAAGACCCCATCCATTGCCAATGCCTCGCTCGCATCGATGTCATCAATCGTGGCGTGAGCGTAAGGGCTGCGCTTGACGGCCGCAAATGCCATCCCCGGTAGCTTAAGATTCGCTACGTATTTACCTTGACCTTGTATAAAACGTGGGTCTTCAACACGCTTTACAGGTTTACCCATATATTTAGACATTAGTCACCTCCAGCCATCACTGAAGCCGCCTGTTGTACAGCTTTAACGATGTTCTGATAACCAGTGCAGCGGCAGATATTACCCTCTAGACCGTGGCGAATTTCATCCTCAGAAATTCCAGGGTTGTCTTCCACCAACTTAGATGCAGACATGATCATGCCCGGTGTGCAGTATCCGCACTGTAAGCCGTGCTGATCCCAGAATGCTTGCTGCATCGGGTGGAGATCATTTGCTGAAGTGGCAGCAAGACCTTCGATAGTAGTGATACTTGTGCCATCGGCTTGAACGGCTAGACAAGTGCAGGCTTTGACCGCCATGCCATCCATATGTACGGTGCAGGCGCCACACTGGCTGGTATCGCAGCCAATGTTGGTTCCCGTCAAATTCAGGTCTTCCCGAAGAAAATCGGTCAACAACCTGCGTGGCTCAACGTTTTGGGTATGCGTCTTACCGTTAACAGTAATCGTTATTTCCATTTGTACCTTCCTTTATTCTGGTAAAGTGACAGTTAATTGATGCGTTGTGGACCAATCCTAAAAAGTCGTCAAATCGTCCATCTTCTACATCGGTATTTGTAGTGAAAAAAAGCCCAAGAAACAAATCTTGGGCTTGTCATATACCATATTGAACTTTCGTGTGTGGGCAGGCTTTTGTTACAGGCACAGCAACGGTACTTGATCCAATAATCGTCTCAAGTAAGTTTAAATTCGAAATACTAACGTCGTTTCGCATAAATCTACAAAAATTTTCAAGCGAGAGCTGCAACAACGAAATTCTAATCCAACTGTCGAATATGTACAAATATAATTTCAGTCAGTTGGTCAAGTTACATGTAAAACGGTGTTTTTGGCCTAAAACAGTTCACGAATCTTTCATATTTTTTGGAAGCGAAGCAGATAACATTGGCACCATGAGAAAAAGCTATTTATTGGTGTTTACAATAATCCTTTCTGGGCTCCTTCTGAATGTTTCCATTAGTGCTCAAGAAAGTTCAGGCACAACACACTACTTACCGATTGTTTCAAGGGAGCCAATTGAGTCGTCTGTACCGGCAGTTGAACCATCACCTATGCAGTGGGGAGTAAACTTTATGAACTCAGTTGACCATCCAGCTGACGCTGAGATGACTGCGGCCGGAAAGTCTACGGGTGCCACGTGGAACCGATGGCCGCTTTACTGGCACCGGATCGAGACATCACAAGGAGTGTTTGACTGGTCTGAACACGACGAAGCGGTTAGCAAAGATTTAGCCAACGGTTTTGAAATCAATGCGATTTTATTGGGAACACCGGGGTTCTATTGGAACGGCCGCAGCATCAACCAAGACCGATCTGTTGAGCCAACTGGCCCTATCCAACTGCGAGCGATCAACTCATCAATGCCTCAAGGTACCCGCGACCCGATTTTTAGTGATGGAAGCGACACCTTTGGCGATGGTAAAACAATCAATCCGAACAATAAATGGGCCATCTACGTCTATGAAACTGTCAATCGCTACAAACCTAGCGGTGTGTTGGCAACCCAAAATAGCTGGCCGGCCGGGGTTGGGGTTACCCATTGGGAAATGTGGAACGAGCCAGATTTTGCAATTTTTTGGACAGGCACCCAAGAAGACTACGCTCGCTTGTTAAAGGTGGGCTATATGGCTGCCAAGCAGGCTGATCCGAATGCTGTGGTTATGAGTGGCGGGCTGGCGAATGTTGATGATCCAGAATATTACAGCAAGCTACTGAACATCTTGCAAAACGATGAACACGCGTCCGCATATGGCTATTTCCACGATATTTTTGCCACCCACAGCTACTCTAATTCATGGCAATCATGGTTCCACATTTGGAAAGCCAAGCGTGATATGCAGGACCACGGGCTAGATAAAAATGTGTGGCTTAATGAGTCAGGGGTCCCCGCATGGAATGACTACCCCGGTCCAACTTGGGACAGTTCAAGCCAATTCCGTAGCACCATTCAAGAATCTGGCGATTACATCATTCAGTCAGCGTTCTATGCTCGTTATGCAGGGGCAGATGCGATTTTCCACTTTCAACTGTATGACGGATGTGGCAATCAGCCAGCGTTCACTAATTTTCCGCCGCACAGCGGAGAGCTGTGTGACAGCAGTGGAAACTACAACGGCAAACCATGTGCGGGTGACGCTTACGGTCTTTTCCGCAATCGCTCAAGTGATATTTGCTTTAGTCAGCA
>JBCCSO010000002.1:0-35181 GCA_039199965.1 Chloroflexota bacterium
GCTGATGATCAGGTTCCCCATCGCATCGTATTCGTTTTTACTGCACACGTCGCTGTCCCGATCCGTTGGCAGCGTAAAACAGCTATCGAGCTGGCTTTTGTCGGTGATTTGTACGCTGTGGTTGACGGTCCCCAACACGCGGCCTAAGTCGTCATAGAAAGTTCGACTCACATGGCCCAGTGCATCAGTAGTGCTGCTCACCCGGCCGTATTGGTCGTAGCCGGTCAGTGAACAGATGTTGTTTTCAGGGTCGGGGTTATTAAACCACGCGCTGGTACACAACTGGCCGGTAGGCGTGGTCCCATCGTAGTTCATGATCCGCTTGAACGGCCGTCCCGCGCTGTCATATTCGGTTAAATCTGTTTTGCCAAAGGTATCTGTGGTGGAGGTCAGCCTTCCAGCACTATCATAGGTGTACGTTGTGATCAGGTTATACCGATCTTGGTGATTTTGCGGCTGTCCGGCCAGATAGTTGTTGGTCGTTTTGGTGACCCGATTGGCCGCATCATACTCCGTTTTTCTCACCGTGCCGTCTTGATTGGTCGTTTCAATTAATCGGCCCAAGCTATCATACAAGTAGCTTACAGCGGTTTGATCGGCCGTGCCAAACGCATACTGAATCTGGGTCACCTGATCAAAGCTGTTGTAGCTGTAGTTAGTTATCTTGCCGTTTTCATCTTCCTCTTGGGCCAGTTGGCCGCTGGCGGTTGGGGTGTAAATTTTGGTGTGTCCCATCCCGTCTACCATCTCTAAGCGCTCCCCATATATCACAAATTCATATTTAGAAGCTGCTCCGTTTTCGCGGTAGATCATAGACTGATCCGTTCGTCCGGCGGGCGTGTTCGGTGTGACGTTTGCGAAATCCCAGCCCGTTCCATCAAAAGCCCACAGGTCGTTTAGAACTGTCCCTCGTTCATTCCCACCGTATACGACCAACCACCCCACGCTGTTTGGGTCATTGTCCCAACCCCCGTTTGCAAAGCTCCACAATTCGTTCAGCTCTTGATCTTGGTTGTCAGAGCCGCCAAACAACAGCATCCGCTGGTTATCCGGGTCATAGGTCAAACTCATCCCGTGCACCGCATTGGGTGCCTGTGCTGTCCCATCATTAACCACGCTCCATGTAGCGCTTGACAGATCAAACTCCCAAGTCTGGCTGCTGTAGGGCCAGCCTGACGCCCCGCCGTACAGCACAACTACATCACGACCTGAATCATAGGCCATGGCAAAGCCATCTAAGACATCCGGGCTTTGGTTGGTGAAAACCCGCTGCTATGGCGAGTCTGTCAAGGTTAGGTGCATAGCGTCGATACGCTCATTTTCAAAGCCGGGGGCAGCTGATCCATCAAACAGCAAGCTATCACTGGTACAGCTTGTGGCATTCCCTATCGTTGCACCATCGCACTTAACGACGTCTGATGCGGTGCCAGACAAGCCACCCAGTGCAAAATTGCCTATGGTTGAATAATAAATATCTAGGCTTTGCCCCTCATTATGTATAAGGTTAGGTAGATGTAATTGACTTTTTACCTTGTTGATGAGCCGTCCTATAGCGTTCTCGATGAAGCCATGAGCGTATTGTAATCATGGGAAAATAGTACCGATTAGGCTTCGAAGAAGCGGTAAACTTAAGGTGATGAAGGTAGAATATTGTTGAAACATTACAACATTCACCTATCAAAAATGAAGTTTAGATTAGAAACAAGCCCAATGCGGAAATAAAATAAGCAGTTAATCGTTGTTAACTCTAATAATTGTAAATGTTATTTCTCACTAACTTATCGTGTCATGGTTGCAAAATTTAGAGGACTATTCTTTTTGCTCACATTCGTCATGTTTGTGTCGCTGCTGCAGTTTTTCACTGTGAGTGCGAGTGAGCGAAATAATATCGAGCCTGAACCAAGTCCAACACCGGTATGTAAGTACAATTCCCAGCAAGGAAATGGGGGCGAGATCGTCTACTTTCCTGATAATAATGAGTGTTTGGAAAAACCCCTTACTAATCCCGGGGCCGATGATCGTGTTCCCACAGCGATCAAACTAGTTTCAATAAACACGCAGAGCCATGATTTTGTGTCGACCGTGGGGATTTCGTTTACGTTTTTTGGACTTATTCTGCTTACAGCGTTTTGGATGTTTGTGATTCGAAAGTGGAATAAAGTTGACGGTGAATAATAAACAGCTGCTAAGTAGCGTAATTTATGCAGAGCAACCCGCCTTTCATTTGAAAAATGCCTATTCACTGACTCCATTCTGATACCGTTCTTCAGCCTGATCAATCGCGAAACCGGCCGCATAGACCCCTGCTGCTTTTTGGGCTCTTTTGTGATCTGTGTAGGTTTCGTCTGAATTGTAGAAATTGTATACGGTGCGAGAAAGCTCTCTGAGAATTGGAAATGTTACGCTTGAGGGCAGCCAATCTGTGTTCTGATAAAGGTACTGAGAAATGACATAGTCCCCGCCGGGAGACAAGACTATACCTGCATCACCATGTGTATTGAATGCCCAACCATGTTTATGGGCCACCGTTACATTTTCTGGCACGCCAAACCGGATAAGGTTGCCTTCATCATTGCGTGCCATCAGTTGGATAAGGGTCTCGCATTTCTCGGGGGTCATTTGATCTGGATAGACGGCGATAAGTGTTCCACCACCTTTTGAGCAATCGTAAATCATGCCTAATAACCGGCCGATTTCTGCTGCAGTTGTTTGCATTGCTGGATCTGGATCAAAATCAATTGTTGGGTTTGCGTTAGCATCGGTGATTAAGGTTGGTTTCGCTGCTCTGGGTGGCTCTTCGTAAGGGGTCACAATAAACGTATTGGGCAACCCCAAATTTTTCATTGAGTTTGTTAGGACATCAACGCCTAAATACGCATTATTTTCGCCGGCAACAATGTCCAGAAGCAGATTGGCACTGTAATTTCCTGAATAGATGGCGGTTTCTTCGAGCAGCTTGATCATATCAAACCCAGGAGTACCTTCTGTAACTCTGAGTGCCTCTAGCATGATGGCTATCTTTACGACGCTAAGGCCTGAAATTGCATCATTTGCATTGATTGATATTTCTTCACCGGTTTGAAGATCTAGAATGTACAGACTTCCAATACCGTCAAAAATTTCAAGCTGCTGACTTAGATAATTTTCAAGATAGGAAATATCTAATGTAGGGGCTGCTTGTTCCTCGATTGCAAGCTCAACTGTCCGATCATATGGCCTGAACATGGCAGCAGATATCCTCTCTTTACTGACAGCTTTGTCAATGGTGAAACCGGGTCGGCCCTCCTCGATTGCACCACCAGATTCAGTAAGCAATACGGGTGCTGTAGCTGGCTGATCGATGAGGTTCCCTAAATAGCCCATCACTGTTTCTAACATCGCATCATCAACAGAGGCATATAATGGAACTTCTATTTTGCCTAGTTCAGGTTGAATGTCCTGAGGGAAATACTTTGTTGAAAAATTACCAATAAATCGCTCCCAGTGAGGGGTTGACTGGAGCGTCTGCGTGGCTTCGTTAAGCATTTGGTCAATTTGAATCGTGAACCCACTATCGGCCGGTGAAATCTCAACAGCACGCTGCTCGTGGATAGCGATTACAGGTTTAGAGTATTCACCCAGAACCAGCGTTTTGCTGTCATCCACCCCCAATGCACCAACATCGACACCTCCAATTGTGGTCCCTTTTGGAAAATTGTCGCGAACTTTAAGGTACTCCCATATTTCACCACCCAAAAACCATAGGCACAACCCTAACAGGGCCAGCCCAGCAAGCTGTTTTATAATTGTCCAAGCTGCGTTAAAGCGGAATCTTTTTGGACGATAGAATGATGAGGTGCTTTTACTCATTTGTGCTACTGTCCCTGCAGCCCCGGTGAATTTAGCCACGGGTTGTCGAAATTAAAGTAGTTGTAGGTTGCTCTTGACACATCTGCGATCAATGGAGAACTCTCAGACCACTCGAGCCACTGGTCTTCATACATCATCATGACGAGAATGTAATCCCCATTTTGTGTAAAGATAACACCAGCGTCGCCGTGTGTGTCACTAATCCAGCCGTGTTTATGCGAGATCATTGTTCCAGGTGGGACTCCTTCTTCGATCAGGCTACCAATTGAATTTTGTGACATAAGATCTAAAATATAAAGGCATTCTTCCTGGGTAATTGAATCTTGGAACACTGCCCTAATTGTACCCCCGTTGATCGTGGCGCAGTCGTAAAGCATGGTGAGCAGTCCAGCCATGTCAGCGGCCGTCGTCTGCATATTTGTGTCAGGCAGCGTTTTTATATCCTCTTCTAAGTTTGCTGGTGTCTCTAGAGTTTCTTTGTTGCGTCTTGGTTCTTCATCAAACGGAGTCACAATAAAAGTATTTGCCAAACCTAGCTGTTGCATTGTTTCAGTTACTTGGTCAGACCCAAAGTACATATCTTCTTCGCCAGCAATAAAGGTTAGTAGCTCATTGGCTGCACTATTGCCAGAGCCCAAGAGGGTGTCTGAAATGAGCTGTTGATATAGAACATTTGGTTCTGTGTCTAAATTACGCATAGTTTCTACGACAATTGGAAGTTTGATTAAGCTCATTGCAGACATAGGTGTGCCTGCATTGACGCTAAATTCGTCTCCGGATTGTAAATCAAGCACGAAAACGCTGTAAATACCATCAAAGCTTTGCATGTGATTGACGATGAGCGAGCCCAGCAGGTTAATGTTGGGACGAGGTGGCTCTACTTCCTCCACTACTAGAGTAGCTTCACGATTTGTCGGCCGATAAAGTGCATTTTCAACGTTGGTTAAGCTTTTTTCGATATTGGTTTCACGCCCTGATTCACCGTAAAGAAAACTCAACGTCGCTGGCACGGGCTGTGGTGGTTGCGCTGGCTGATCATAAACTGTGCGAATCTGTTCAAGCGATCTGCGAAGCGAATCGCGATCATGTGTGGCGCGAAGCTCAACAGAATTAACATTTGAGGATCTACCCCAAAGGAAGTTCCAGAAGCCTGACCAATAATCTTGATTGTCTCTACGATTTTCAGCATCACTAATCATACGCTCAAAATCTAGGCGGAAATCAGCGTCCCTTTCAGGACTTAGCTCAATAAGCTCATCACCGTGAACAATATAAACGGGCGCGACCAGATATCGTTCATTCAGGCGGCTTTGAAGTCCATCAGAATCTACCCCCCCCACACCAATCCCAGCCACGTCTAAGCCAACAGGCATTAGTGCCCTAACATTGGAGTATTGGACAAGATAGTAGATCAATAACGCACCAATAAATAAGATGCATGTGGTGATTAACCACTGGCCTAAGCCAGGATCTCCTCGTCTATTCATATCAAAAGGCGGTGGGAATTACTTTACTTGATGGGAACTCAAAATCAATCCCTTTGCTTTGCCAAGCACGCTGCAGGCCGACTGCGGTGTGAAAGGTAATTGAGTCGGGTACCATTTCTGGCGTGATCCATTTGAAGTCGACAATTTCTGAATGATCGATTTCAACTTGGGGTTGAATTTCGTTTAATTCAGCGAGCATGATGATGTTCAAATGGTCTGGACCGGGATTTCTAAAGTAAGCCAGCGTTTGCTGAATGGTCGCATCGGTAATTCCCGTTTCTTCTCTTAGTTCGCGTAAACCACACTGATCGGGGGTTTCATTTCTGTCCATCCATCCTCCCGGCAAACCCCAAGGGGATAGAGGGTGAAAAACGTGGTTCAACATTAATATACGATTATTTTGATCAAAACAAACAACGTTTACACCTACTCGATGGTTGGGAATTAGTACTCTAATTCCCAATTTCAATAATATTCGTCCTATTTCAAAACTTAAAAGCCACTTAATTATTGAATTTCGGATGGGTTGAAATAGTGTCATCTGCTGAAATGGAGTATATCAAACTGATGGTTGGATTGTGAAGTGTTACAGGATATTTTTAAGCTCAAAAACAAAAAAGGTGCACCACCATCTTGTGGGTACACCTTTTTACTAAACTTATTGGTGTGTGCCGACTTTAATCTAGCTCACTCACGTTTTGGATAATTTGGTTGACAAGTCCGTAATCTTTTGCTTCGCTGGCTGACATCCAATAGTTTCTCAGGGTGTCTTCACGCACTTGATCTAAGGTTTGTCCAGTCTGATCTGCAAAGGTTTGGTTTAACCTTTCGCGCATTTTCATGATTTCTTCTGCTTCGATTGCAATATCAGAGGCCTGTCCTCGCACGCCTCCCATCGGTTGATGGATCATGTAGCGGGTGTTTGGAAGTGAGTAGCGGTTTTCTTTCTCAGTTGCCGCGTAGATCAGAGCACCCGCACTTGCAACCCAACCTGTGCCAACGATTTTCACCGTTGGTTTTACAAATCGGATCATGTCAAATATTGTGTCACCAGATTCTACATGGCCACCCTGTGAGTTGATGAAAATTTTGATCGGGTTATCGTTTTCAGCCGCTAGGAGCATTAGATTCTGAGTAACTTCTTTTGCAACCTTTTGATTGATTTCTCCAAACAACAAAATTGTCCGGGTTTCCAACATGCGCTGCATCAAACCCTTTGGCGCTGCTTCTTGTTCAGCATTCTCGCCGTTTTCGTCTTCGCTGAATTTGATCAATTCGAGCCTCCTGCGTTAAAGAAACGTCTGTTTTGACGTGACAGAGTAATATAAATTAGCCGCTGCACAGTTGTGCGTTTCGGCAACCATAAATCTACCATAATGTCATGATCTCCATAAGTGATCCTATTGAATTTTTATAGCAAATTTGGATAGTCTAATGTAAAGCTGGCATACTTTCAGTACGATTAAGGTGTATATCAGTTACATTTATGTAACCAAAAATTTAGAACAGGTTAATTTTATGAAGGAAATAGCAACACTTGCAGGTGGATGTTTTTGGTGTGTTGAGGCAGTCTATATTGAAATGGTTGGTGTAAGTAAAGTCGTATCTGGCTACATGGGTGGGGAAACTATAAATCCAACCTATGAACAAATCTGTACTGGCACCACAGGTCATGCTGAGGTAATTCAAGTTGAGTTTGATCCAGAGATCGTTTCATTCGAGCAAATTTTACAAGTTTTTTTTACGGTACACGACCCAACTACTTTGAATAGGCAGGGAAATGATATTGGCACACAGTACCGCTCCGCAATATTTTATCATGATGATAATCAGAAAAGTATGGCGGAGCAGGTTGTCCAAGACATTACGGTCGAAGGAATTTGGCCAAACCCCATTGTGACCGAGGTAACGGAGATTAGTACTTTTTATCCGGCCGAAGCCTATCATCAAGATTACTATGCTCGCAATCAATATCAGCCATATTGTATGGTTGTTATTTCGCCGAAAGTGGCAAAATTTAGATCAAAGTTTTCGGCTTTACAAAAAGCATAAGTGATCAGAGATATAAGTTTGAATAGGTTCTTTTAAGATCGAAGTCTTACTATTTTCAAGTAGGACATGATGTAGTTGGCATCTTCACTTAAATGATGCGAATGAAGTAGGTCTGCAATTTTTTCAAACAAAAAAAGATCATTCACATCATGGTCTAAAGACAAATTTGTTTTTAATTTACCCAGCAGCCTTGCACTTTTTCGACTCACCTTTTCGATTTGAACTGGCGAGGTTAAGCCAGTTTCAATTAGGCTTCCAAGATTAGAATCAAGCGTTTTTGCTGCCATCTTTTGAGCTAGTAACTCATATCGTATCCAGTTGTTTGGATTCTCAAATTGGAACTGGAGCGTAAGCTTTGTAAATTCAAGTGCACTTGAATAAAGACCTAAAGACTGTAAAAAGTATGACAGCGGCTTGTACACCTGCTTGGGATGCAGTTGGGGCTTTAAATTCAAAGTAGTTTTGAATAGGTTGACTGCATCTTTTTGATTTTCCACTTTATCTACGAGCTGAAATAACTCTTTTTGGATGACGCTGTTGTAAGTTGACTCTACAAACATCAAGAAGCCTTGAATTAAATCTTTTTCCGATTCTTCTTTTGAACTCTCAAATTTGTTAGCTAAGTAGTTATAGCAAAGCTTTTTCAAAGGAGGTGATAAACACAAAAAGGCCTTTTGTAGATGCTGGAAATATTTCTCATCTAATTTAAGCTTGGCTTTCTTGGGCAATTTTGGGCGGTTCGTGTAATCAATGTCGAAGTGTTTTTTGAGCCATCGAATATCACTCTGATTGTCATGCCAAATTTCATTTATCCTCCTTTCAGATAGCAAAAACTTTTCACCCGGTACGCTTTTAATTGGTGAAATATCACCATAAACGCGACCAGATGAAATTCTGCTTTCCCTTGTATCTTGGTCCTTGATTGAAAAAGATATATCTTGAGAATCGTGTTGAATAAGAGGTAGTTGGCAGTTAATGTCGTAGATTAGATCGATTGCTTCGCTTGAAATGCTTTCATTTCTTTGAATTAAATTGAATGTATTTAAGTCAATTACTGGAACCCCTAGCAAATCTAGGAAATATCCTACTGGCCCTTTTTTGTGTTTGACCGCCTCCTCAAATGAGTACACATTGACATTCTCCACCCCAAAATTATCGATGTACTTCTCGATCGTTTCACGGTAAGTGGGAAATGTCAGCGTAGATAAGTTGTTTATATCTACCACCTCAGTTTTAATTTTTTGCCCGGTTCGTGATGTGTAGTAGGAGAGACATTCGCGAGTTGAACAAATCACTTCAGTATGGGCTTGGGGAAAAAGCTCAATTAATAAGGTTCTGAGTTTTTTTACCTGATTATTGCTAATGCTCCCAAGCCCCTCAGCTGAAAAGACAATTGTATGTATACTATCTGACAACCCTGTTATTTCATCTTCCAACTTGGATTTTAATATTTGATTGCTTCTTGTTACATTCTTCTCAGATTGCTCATGCTTTACATTCATGAAGCTGGAATGTGGATTTTTAGCGATCAGGTTGTTCAAGGACCAAGACTGATTAACTCCTAAACTTTTTAAGTAAGCGATACCATGTTTTGAAAGCTCATCAGGATTTTTTGCCAGCGTATGTTGAATGCTGGTTGTTGCAGTCTTGTACATGCCAATATGTAAAATAACCAATTTTATATGGCTTCCTCTATTTAAGTTGTTGGTCAATGTGACTTTCATGATTGCTTAGATATTTTTTGACAAAAAGAAATGTAAGTCGTTAAATTTTTCACTTTCGATGCTCTGTTCGTGGTCAGCGACCCATTCCCCAATAGCTTGCCCAATATGATCTGTAAAAACCTTATTGACACAATCTATGAAAGCTTTGATCTTGAAATCATCTTCTTGGCTTTCAGAGCTGTGAATAAACTTGCAAACCTCCATCAAATGATTTTTGATTCCAATTAATATCTGACCTGGTCTTTTAATAGACTTGTTGGCTGTTAGGGTGCTGATATTTATTTTCAAAAAGAATTGGTTAATTTCCTGAAGATCCTTCCCCGTTTTAACTGGCAAGTGGACATTTTGATGGTCTATCACCTGTGAATAATGATGAAGGAGCGAAAAAAATCTTCTTGAAAACTCTGTAGAGGATTCAGAGTGGCTTAAGTTTAATGAGTTGTCATTATTTAAGTGCAAGTTGATGGACCAGCAGTAAAAACATTCTTCTAACAAGTCAGATAAATTTGAATGAGGAAAATTGCACTCATTCTTAAATGTCTTCGTCAGAAAGTATGCGTCAGCATAGCTACGTTTCAAATGATGCAATAATGGCCTTTCGTGAAAGTGGTTTATTTTCAATGAACTTACTAACCCTAGTTTTTTTTTATCTTTGATCAGCCTTAACCCAAGATCTACATCTTCCCCATAGCTTCCTCTGAATTTGTATTCATCAAAAACTTGTTTGTGGATTAAACAGGCTATGTTTGATAAATTAGAATTTTGCCTCATGAGGGCTGGATTAGTTGAGTTTGGCATTGTCATCAGACGATCTTTGTCCACTGCGCCCATAAACTTTTGATGACCATAAGCTGCAAATTTTGAATAAAGGCTTGCCTGCTCACCAGCTTTTTCAACCGTCGAGACCGCTGACAATTGATTTTGATGCAAAATGCTGCAAAGCTTAAAGAGCCAATTGGTATGAGGGATAAAAGCATCTTGGACTGTGAAAAACAAGTTCTGATATTTTGCTTGTTCCGCACCTAAATTTCTAGCCTGAGAATGTGAAAAGTCGCTTTTGTCGATTTGGATAAGCCTTACATTCATCTTTTTTGCAATTTCGACTGTTTTATCGGTACTTCCAGAATCAACAATAATAATTTCTATTCTTCCAACATTTATTTGAGCTTTGATGCTTGATAAACAGTGTTCGAAGCGGGGCCCGGCATTGAGTGTGGGGATGATTACTGAGAAGTCTTCATCCCAAGTGATATTAGCCCAATTGGTTTCGACAATTGCGTTATCTAGATGTTCTAGGTGTTCACTGCCAATACTAAATAGGGAGTGATGAATCTGATTGGCGACTTTGCTATGAAAAAGTGTAAAAGCTTCTTTTGAACCGAATAGTCTGTGTTGTTCAACTAAGTCTTGGACGAAACCTGATACTTTTGCCATCATTTGTAAAAACTATTTGTTATTTGAACCAGACTCAATAACACCCCGAACGCTTCTTAGGGAAACAGTTCCGGATTTATCAGACAATTTATGATTCAATTTTGCTTTCTCGTTCATGGCGCTGAGATAATCTCCGATTACTTGTTTGGGTTCACCCATGTCTATAATCTGGCCCGAGTCTAGCCACAGTGCAATATCACAATTGTCTCTCACAAAACCGGTTTGATGAGCCACCATCATAACGGTGCAGCCTCGTTCTTTGTAAGCGTTAATTTTGCTGATGCACTTTTTTTTGAATGCAGCGTCTCCAACACCTAATACTTCATCGATGAGTAATACCTCTGGCTGTATGTGTATAGCAATGGCAAATGCTAGACGCATTCTCATACCACTACTGTAGGTATGAATTGGATTGTCAATGAAGTCCCGGATTTCAGAAAAGTCAATGATTGATTCAATTTGCCGTTTAAGTTCCCTGCGGGTGAGACCGGAAATTACACCGTTGGTGTTAATGTTTTCCCGGCCGGTCAGTTCCGGATGAAACCCTGCTCCCAACCCTAGAAGGGCCCCTACACGACCATTAATTTCTATTGAGCCCTCATCTGGTTTGCCAATTCCCCCCACTAGCTGTAGTAATGTTGACTTTCCCGCACCATTATGCCCGACAATACCAAGCATCTTCCCCTTTGGTATTGAAAAACTGACATTTTTTAGCGCCCAATAGAATTCAGATTTAGCTTCTCTCTTAAAACCATTTATGATGGTTTGTTGAAGAGTCCAATTCGAGCGTGTTTTGTGCCTTTTAAATTTTTTCCCTAAATTACTTACAATTATAGAGTTAGACATTTAGATCTCCTCAGCAAAGAAATAGCTAGCGTTCTTGAATACTAAGTATCCGGAAATCGTGAGGGTAATCGATGCAAACCCAATGATGAGGAGTGGCATTAAATTGGGTAAGTTGCCATCCATAATGACAGCTCTATAGCTTTCGATTAAGTGAGATAACGGATTTAAGCTGAAGTAGAAACGATATTGCTCTGGAATCTGCTCAAAAGGATAGATAATTGGGGTTAAGAAGAAGAACAGACGCAAACTAATAGTGAGAAGGTACTTGATATCTCTAAAATAGACATATAGTGTTGAGGTCCAATACGATAAGCTTAATGTAAAAAGGAATTGAAACAGCATTAGGATAGGCAAGAAATAGATGTAGCCACCAACAGTTCCGCCCTCAAATATACTTACACCAAACAGCAGCGGTAGAGTGATCAAAAAATGAATAAGCTCACTAATAATTGGGATGATGGGCAGTAATCCAATGGGAAACCCCGGCCGTTTCACTAAAGCGCGGTTGCCTACAATAGAGTTAGTTGAAGAAATTAGGGATGTCTGAAACCAACTCCACGCAACAATTCCAGTAAAAACAAAGGTTGAATATCTTTGGGCGTTTAAGCCTAATATGCTGCCGAAAACGAATCGATAGACCAGCAAAATGGCTAAAGGATGTATAAGACTCCAAAGAATTCCGAGGTAAGAACTTTTGTATCTAACCTTAAAGTCTTGCACAACCAGTTCATACATTAAATTCACGGTGTACGTGTTGTCTCGACCAAGAAAATATGTGTCTGATGGGTCTTCAGTGAAGTAGTCTTCGCCATCAAATTCGTAGTCGATTGAATCTAATTGGTCCTCGTCTGTAGCTGCTGTTATGTCTGGCTTTGTTGGAACTGGGAGGGCTTCTACTCTTTCAAGAAATATTGTTTGTAGATTTTTGTAGATCGCTAAGTCAATGCTATTTCTCTCTTCGAGCAATTCCCTTTGTTGTGTGGTAATCGTTATATCGTCAAATCCGACTTTACTCACAACGCTTTCTGGGCTGGGTAGGTCAATTAATAACGATTCTTCAAAAAGCCGCAGGCTATCATCAATGTGCTCTGCCAGACCAAATGAGATCATTTTATTTGCAATGATGTCCGTTGCCTTGTCAATAATCTCTTTTGATTCTGTCTCTGTAATATCTTTGCTTGATAAATTGAGCAATTGGCTGGCTAGTGGATTAGAGAGTTGTGGTAGGTCTTGCTTCAAAAGCTGATCAAAATCAAATTTATCTAGCTTGTATAAAGCAGGAAAGCGCCCCTCATAGACACCTTGGCAAAATGTTAGTGCTAAGTCGATTGGATGGGCAATAACTGTTACAGTTGGTAGCTGATCAATTTGCTCAATTCCAGTGCAAAAAGGGGCCGGTCCAGCGAACATCGAGGTGCTGGATTGTTTGTCCTTTGTTAATTGATTAAAATTTTTAAGATCTTTTTTGAGTCTACCTTTGAACTCAAAAAGGCCGGCCGAAAAATTGCTAGCCAGCATGTAAATTAAAGCTTTATTTATTGTTCTGGGAAAGGTTAGAAAGCGAAGCTTTTCTATCTTTGTTTCTACTAACAAGTCTAGTTTCCAGCCAGTGATCTGTAAGAGGAAATAGACATTTCCTCAGCCATTCTGTGTAATTGATAGTCAAACTGATTTTGTTTAATTAGCTCATTTACAAGTTCTGAACCAATTCTCTCTGTCAAATTTTCAACTAGTTCCTCATGATTGAATGTGCGAGAGGATGTCGTATTTAACCGTTCATTTTTCAATGTTATGTTAGGATGATTCTTGCTTAACACGCGTTCGGTATTAAGTAGAAATTGAGAGTAATTTTCAACTGTTCCTACAATGGCACACTCACTTAATTTTTGTAAAGCGATATCAATGTGATGGTCAAAAACCCTAGACTTTCTATCAATTTTTTCAGTTCGCCAACAGTAGTGGGTTTGAAAATTACAGAATAGCTTAGGCATTTTCTGCATGCTCCATTCTATAAAACCCTTAAAATCAAGCTCTCTAGCCTTCACCGCTGTGGGTGCATCATGGGTTTGTTTCCTCTGAAAATTGTATATTGATTCGATGCGCCCTAGAGGATCGCGGATCAAAATAGATGAGATAGTCTGATAGCTCTCTGTTTGCAGTTCTCCCAAAACTGCGTGATGGCTTGAAATAGCGGATGCAGAGGGATTGTCTTCGATAAACTTTAAAATATCTTCCTTTACAACTGGATCATTAGCAGGCAGATCAAACTCAAAAAATTGATCTCCAAATGCCTCATGGAGCGCTGCATTAAAAGATGTCCCTGCATTTTTAAATATGTGATGATGAATGAGGATTGTCTTTTTTTCCATACGATTAAGTTTAGTTGAAAATCAATTCTCTAATATGTTTGTAACTAAATTGTGTGATTAACTCAGATTGATCGGAGTCCGCGTAAAGAGAAAAATCGTATCTGATGTTTGGTTTTATCCAAGGCACTTGTTTTTCTCCTTTTATTCCTTTTGCAACTCTCTGTTCAGCTTTTTGATTAGTGGATACAGTTAGAATACCTGTCAACTGTTGATCTCCCGTATCCCATTTTATAGTGGCTGGATTGGCTCTCGGATTTGAACTTTCGATTTGGTTAACTGCTATGAATGCATTTTTCTCATGGTCATATCTAGTACTGATCCTGTTTCCTTTGAAAGTTGGGTCAAAGCTTTTTATTTCTCCATCCTTTGTATAACCAAACGAGGTTAGCGTACGGCCGGCAATTTCCCACGCTTGCTCTTTGTCATCAGCAGATAATGTCTCAATCCATTCTCCAATGCTGCCTTTTCTTAACGAGCTTTTTGCCTCTACGCCACGCGGTCTCTTTGCCATTTTCTTAAAAGACGTTTTTTCTTGAATGTGTTCAAGCAACTCATCCGTATAGCCCAGATCTAAATAATCAAGAATAGAGGCTAATGTGGGCTTGAAATTGTTGGTTAAATCTTCGTACCGTGTTGTTAGGAGCTTACCCATGCCAGAATACTCTTGAACCAAATTGGCCCGATGTGTCCAAGACCTCAAAAGTTCCATATAGTTTCTACTTTCCTCGGCTTTGTGCCAAGGTGCTTCTCGCTCCTTCATAAGCTTCCGGTAATGAGTGGCAGAGATTGAGGCATCACGACCATCTCGAGTGATATTAATTTTTAATGCATCAGGCTTCCACGCTTCCAAGATGTCAAAGACCGATACTTGATCAGCCGCTTTAATGACCATATATTTTTTATCATCACACCCTGTGGTTATTGCATCATAAAATGCATCCATAACCTCAAATGTTGATGCTGCATTTTTGATTATGCTATATAGCTTATGCGCTGTTTCAGAATCCAGATGCATAAACTTTTGAACTTTATTTGGATCTGCTTTGACTTGCTCAAAAGTGTCCCCAGCTTCAAATCTTGCTATGGTATCTTTATACTTCCAGTCGGCACCATCAAATTTTGTGCACCAATTTGAGCCATCAAAGAAGTTCTTTAGGCGCTCTTGTTGCGGTAGCAGAGAGACGTTGACTCCATCGAATCTGCAGGTAGCCTTTATAATATCAAATTCGCTAATTGCAACAACTTGTGGATGATTGACTAAAATATTTAGTAACCAAGTTGTCCCGCATTTGTATTGGCCGACAATGAAGATAGGTTCTGGTTTCATGTTGATTATTTTGCTTAAAGCTTTATGTTTTAGAATTCTCGTTCAAGGTGTACCAAATGGATGCACCGCCACCATGGTACTTATTCTGCATGAGTGACTTCGTGGATTCAGGCATTGTTCTTTTTGCATAAATGCTGCTGAATTTAATGTCTACCTTAGGGTTGTCTAACATGTAAGCATAAAGTAAATACTGCTCTGTCCAGTAAATATGACGCTCTAGAGCGCTCTTCTGGGGCATTCCGTATGGAAGGTAAACATCGTGAGTGTGAACCAAAATTTCTTTGGTTATATTTGGCATGACTTTTAAGTAAATGTAAAGGCAATCGCTCCCAATTTTTACAGTATGTGTCGAATCAATGAACCATACGTCCGCACTTTCTACTAAGTCTACAAAGTCAGTGACAGGTATATCTTGCGCAAATTTTTCAATGATTTGATCAACAGTTTCCAACGACTTCAAAAAATCCATTGGGTATGGCTCGATCATCATTATGTTCCCTTTGCCATTTGCTAAGAGAGCTTGATTAGCAACCAGCGTTGAGTAGCCAGACCCTATCTCAAACAAACGCGTTGGTTTGAAATGTCGCAGTATGCAATAGTATGCCATTGCGTCAGCATACGAAAAAGCAGGATTTTTCCAGTAGAATTGGTTTGTTGTTCCCTCAGCTTTTTCTAGTGGTGGATTGAACTCTTCAGCATAGATCGCAATAGACTTAATAAAGCTTTCGATTTTTTCTTTATTAAATAGACCGTTGTTGTAGGGTTCATAACTTTCGCCTTTGTACTCAAATGAGTTCTTGATGTCGTCAACTAAAGGGATGTTTGAATAAAAGTTTGCCGGTACTACATTTACTTTTTGATCTTGAAGCTGTTTTCGGATTTCTGGTGATGTCCAAAGTACTTTTTTAGCCAGATGTGTAAGTTGTTGTATTTCTTCTGTGGTTAGATTGTTTTCGCTCATTGTGTTTTTATCAAGATAAGTAAATGGGAAATTGCTAAAAGGTTAAAGTAGGGAAAAAATTTTATTAGACTGGTATCCAAAGCTGGTAGATTAATTGAACTTTTCCTTGGCTAAATTATAGAGTTGAAGATCAAAATTGTTTTCTAAGATTAGTCGACCCCACAATTCAGACCCAAGGTTATTCCTTAAATTATCCAATCGTACATTAAGATTTTGATCACGATTTTGACTTACATTTTGCGGAACGATCTTCAGTTCTAGTGGGCCAAAGTGATTCTTCAGCTTTGCTTGTAATTCAAGCATGCTTTCATCAAAATACTCAACTACCCCCCAAGAGTTCTGAGGATTTCTAAGCCTCGAAACGGCCGTTTGTAAATCCTGTTCTGTAGCTTTTGCACTTCTCATGTCTTTCTCGCGACTGGCTAAATATATAGTCTGGAAATTCTTCATAACAGCTCGATTTTCAAGGTGCCACTCAACGAATGGCTTTATCCCTTTGTTTTGTGCAAGTCTATTTGGATAATTTAAATTTTCTGAAGGCAGTCGTTTTGTGTATTCAAAAATTGATCCAATCCGATCGAGAGGATGCCGCAACATGAAGATTGGGAAAAAATTGATGCCTTTTATGTTAGGTAGTGGAAACCTCGCCTGATGGCTTGTAATGACTTGAAAGTTTTGCTTTGCCTCGAGTAAATTAGCTACCTCATTGTTTTCGAGAGTGCTCCAAGGATGTTTGCCTTCCATTGAAATGATCTGATTCGGAAAATTGAATTCAAAAATTGAATCGATCGTTGTTCCGGCATTTTTGAAGATGTGAAAATGAAAGATTACGTTTTTCATTTCTTTCTTGCTAAAGGCCGATGATAGAAAAATCTATTTCAGGGTAGTAACTACAAAGCTTTTGAATCTTTCTCTTTTGGGCTTTTGTTAATCTAGATCCACGTCCTATCTTTGCTACATTTCTACGGGTATTTTGGTTTTTTGTAAGTTCTATAGAACTTTTTAGTTTTGCATCGCTAATTTCAATATGGAAATGGTTCAGAACTTTTGAAGTTGCAGTGAACGGGTCTTCTTTTAACTCTTCGTAGGTAAGTACGCACAATTCGCCAGACTTTTTTAATTCTGAGCTGAACCAGCCTGCATAGAAATTAAAGTACCAAGGGACAAGCAGGTCAACCAAATAGTTCACCTTTTTTGAATCTGACAGCTTTTCCCAATTATGATTATCCATAAATGCCATCGGCGTTTGAACAGATTCTGAATTGTAGTGATCCAAATTGCTGAAAACTGAATCGTAAATATTTCTGACAAGCAAAACTGGAGAGACTCTTGCTTTTTTAATGAAATCTAAAGTCGCAGAAGACACACGACAGTGTTGATTTGGGGTAAATATATTTTCATCTTTGTGGCTTAACAACTTTCTTACATCTACTTCTTGTTCACGATGGTCATAATGGTAAATTAGTGAAACTTCAGGCCATTCAAGGTAATTTAACAATATTCTTGAAAGCCATGTGGATCCAGATTTAGGAGCTGCAATAAGCCAGAGATGATTTCTTGATGTTGAAATCATATTATAGATTGCATCATCACTGACCTCTGCTTCTCCGATGATTAAGTTCGTACGGCTAATGGTTTCAGTGGCTGCTAGCTTATGTTCAATATAAAGTCTGATTTCATATAAAATGCCCGTCTTAATCCAATCTAGCTCAAGGTGTCCTTCGCTTCCTTTGGCTAATAATTTTTCTCCCTCTTCTTCTGTGAAAACATAGATTTCTCCTTCATTATCGCTTCCAGATGACCAGACTAATTCAGTTTTTCCAAGGTCTGGTCCTGAAAGTACAGGGTTTGGACTTGCCTTTATGAAAGGGTGTTTTTCAGCATCCATGTAGAGATTCTACTCAGACAAAATCTCAGACGTAGAGATTGATTTTGCCAAGAATGAGTCGAGTATTGATTTGAATTTTTTCATTGCATATGATTGGCTTTGATACTTGACAATGTGTTCGCGACCGGCCGATGCAACTTTGTTCCATTTGGATTCATTGTTAGTCAAAGATTTTATGCTTTCTGCAAACTCGGTAGCTGTGTTGGCAAGAATGAAGTGTGTCTCCGGGATTAGACCCAATCCTTCTGCACCGATATCTGTTGATATACTAGGTGTCCCTACCATGAGAGCTTGTATGAATTTCCTTTTTGTGCCAGCACCAAATCTCAAGGGAAGTAAAGTTATTTTCGCATTCTCAATGTAGGGAATGACCGATGGGACCCAACCTGTAATGTGCACGTTGGGGAGCTTTTCCACCATGTCTAAAATTTCATCTTGCGGAGCATTTCCAATTATATAAATTGGATCTCTCTCGAGTAATTCGCGGTCAAGCAGAGGATATATTTCCTCACATAAAAATTTTGCAGCATCAATATTTGGGGTGTGCCTAAAATTCCCAATAAAGTAAATCCCTCGTCGTTCATAGAAGCTCAGTGACGATGCAGCTAATTCCTCGTAATCTTGTACAGCATGGGCAAAACCCGGTCGATTAATCATATCGTTAACCATGCGAGCCTCCTTCTCAGATACGGTTAGGACACCATCTGCTAAAGAGTAGGCGTTAAGCTCTCTGGTCATTTCATTCGCATAATTTTCATCGAGAAGGTAGTTGCTTCCATCTCCTCCATTTAAGATCATTCTTGAATTTCTTAGAAAATGTAGGTCGATCGAATCAACTAAAATTTTTGTTGATGGAGAGCTCACACGAATTTTGGGGATCAGCCTTTCTGCTATGTACCAAAAAGCAAGAATAGCCAGATCGAACTCTCCAAATTCTATAAGTTGATCTGTTCTTGTGTGAAATCCACCGTAAACAGAAACCCCCATTTGTTCAAAGGACTCAACATATTTGCGGTCCATATTAGGATTTTCAGCAACATAGCTGACGTGCCAGCCATCTTGGAGCAAAAACTCAACTAAATGAAATAGCCTTCTTGATCCACTCTCACGGTCAAACTCTGGAATCAAAGGAGAACAAACTAAAGCCCTCTTCGATTTGTTACTTTGAATCATGATTCTTCAATGTCCTTACTGAAAATTTGTGCCACGCAGAAATTCCCCATTCATTTGGTCGCATATGATGATTGTGAAGTTTATGTTGCCACTTGCTGAAAAATCTGTCTGCATTGATGAGCTGGTACTGTTTCATGCCAGAGTTTAGATCGTTACCTGAGCTAACTCCCTCAAAATGGGTGATACGACTCTTAGGCTGATAATAAACTTTTCGACCTGCCTCACGAACTTTGAAGCATAGATCAGTGTCTTCGTAATATCCGGGTGCAAATTCTTTGCTAAACTGACCAATCTCAAAGAAGAAATTTTTTCTAATACCTAATAAGGCTGCTGAACAGTAGTCAACTTCACGTACGTAGTTGTATAGAGGGTCAGCTAATTCACGTGCTCCATTGCCAAAGTTTGCGGCCGAACCATCGACAAAAACAATACCACCAGCTTCTTGAATAGTATCATCTGGATAAACTAGCATTCCTCCGACTGCACCTGCATCTGGAAAATGTTTGAATGTCTCCAGAATCCCATCTAACCATCCAGTTCGCGGTAGGGTATCATTGTTTAAAAATATTAAAACATTATTTCTTGCTATCTCTGAACCATTATTGCAACTGCCAACAAATCCTAAATTTTCTGGATTTTTATGATACCTAAGATTTTTTACACTCTTTTGAAGCCTACGTATTTCGTTTTTAGTCTCATCGGTCGAACAGTCATCTACAACAATAATTTCGTAATTTAGTGACGGCCGTACAGTCTCACTGATTTTATTGATGCAGTGAATTGTGAATTCGATTTGATTGTAAACAGGAATAATAATGGAAACAGATTCTGCTAATTCAATTCGCTCTTCAGCCTCCCAAACCGCTTTTACTTCCAAATCAGAGATTGAGTTAATCTCGACGGTTAAAACGGCCGTCCTTGCAATCCTCATCGCCTCATCTACGTGCGTAAAAATTTTCCTAGGGTCTATTAGAACGACGTCAATCGAATTTATTAAATATGGTAGTTGATTCAGCTCATTGTTTATTGACAAAGGCGAGAAAATAGAATGGTTTGAAATGAGCGAATTTATTTTTTTAATTCGACTCCAATTAAGCACGCTCAGGGCTTCGCCCGACTTCAGCGTGCTAAGCTGGTTTAATTGTGCTTCCAGCGATTGCAGATTAAGCAAATTTGCGGGAGCTTTCTTTTGTGGATTGTTCGAATTTTCCTTGATTTGCGCTGAACTTTGAGAAGACAAGTTTTCTTCTTTTGGACTGGGTTTTATACTCCCATTTTGATTAAATTTGTTAACAGATTCTCCAGATTTATTTGAATTTAAAATGGGTTCAGAACCATTGGTATTGAGTGTATCTTGACCTCCCTCGATAGGTAATATGCTTTGAAGCATCTTCCTGCGCCTGCTTCCTACAGGGAAAGTATTGTCGGCAAAATTCCAATAACTATTTAAGAATCTCCAACCGGTACTCTGGTAGATTGATTCCCATTGCTTTTGCTGATTGAGTGAAGCACTCCTTACTTGCTCAGCTAATATTGTTTGTTCATAAAGTCTGTGTTTTAGCTCTGCCACTAATTCATCTTTTTGCTGAATATTTAAATTTGCAGCTTCTAGTTTCTTAGAAATTTTTTCAATCTCTTCATAACTAATTGACTTTTTGTCATCGAGGGAAGAAATATAATGTTTTTGAGAGCTTGCTATGCTTTTAAGCTTGCTCAAGCTTTCTAGTAATTCTTGATGCTTAATTTGTTGCTCTTGAAACTCGATATTAACTCTAGCATTTTGCTCAATGAGTGACGCATTCTCCTTCGTATATTGAATGAGTTCTGCCTTAAGTGCTTCAATTCTTGACCCACTACTTTCTAGCTTATTTGTTAGATGCTGAGATGCTAGCCTTGCTTCTTGTATTAATTCAACATCTATTTCCTGCTGAACCTCAAATTCCTGAACTTTATTCTCTAAAGATATAGCTTCGGTTTTAAGTTTAGTTATTTCATTGTTCTGTTCTGTTGCAGCTGATAAAAGAGTTGCTATTTCTTCAGATTTTTTAGAGTTTGCAACCAAAAGGGCTGATATTTCTGATAACAACTCTTGATTTCTTCGGTCCAGCGTTACGTTTCTGCCTTCAATATTAGCGATGGAAGACCGCATTGCTTCGTGTTGTGAATCTAAATCTCTGATGACTTCGGAGGCTTCTTCAACTTGTTGTTTTAATGATAAGATTTGATTTTTGTGTTGCTCAAGCTGTGCTGATTTGTCTTCCTTTTCTAGTTTGGTTTCTGTCAGCTGTATTTCAATTTTATTAATCTGATCTTGTTGGGCAGAGTTGGCATTCTCTATTTGACTAAGTTCTGCACTTTTCTCTCGGATGATTCTTTCCCTTACATTAACCTGATTGGTTAGAGATAGAATTTGACCTTCAAGTTTTACAGATTCACTTTGATAATGGCTAAGGGTAGAAGAATTTTTTCTTAATTCTTCTTCTTTTATATTGGCTTCTTCTAATTTCTCTTTTAAATTTTTATTGATGGATTTCAGCTTAAAGCTACTCTTTTTGAGTTCTGATACTTGTTTACTTAAAGCCTTGATTTCTTTTAGCTTTTTTGCCAGTTTTTTATTATTTGAATTTAGCCTGAGTTGTAAAGTACTTATTTCAGCTGCGGATTTTTTTTCGGCTTGGATCAATCTAGATTCATCTTGAAAATGACCAATTATCGAATAGAAATTTTCAACATCTATGCTTTTGTGAATGTTCGGTTGTGACTTAGATCCTTTTAAACCTAGATAGAAGAGCTTGTGATGATGGGGGATGTTATCGTCTGTTAGTAGAGCATTTAGACTTGATAGCGGTTCATTTTTGGCTTCAAACACAAAGTCTTTTGAAGTCAACTGTTGTGAGACTCCACAGAATTCTAAAATTGAAGATGCATCTACAGAGCTTGATTCGAGGCTATCAGTACAGATAAAAATTCGATCGCTGCCGTTTGTGTCTTTTATAGCAGCATCCAAATATGACTTCCAAATTTGCGAGCCAGTTTTGTGCGGAATCCGCGCTGTTTTTGCCATCATCTGGGTCACAACTACTGGGTTGTTGAAACAGACTAAGAATCGTAAATTGGGGATTAGTGTTTTCCAGAATGGGATTGTGAGTGTTGTCTTCGTAGAATGCCACCCCCACAGATCCTTTTCCTGTTTTAGTTTGAGAATCACGTTTGCTTTTTCTGCAAACTTGTCAAACCGCGGTTCAAATTCCCAATTTGGCTCAAACTTGGGTAGGGCCATCCATGACCCGCCGAATTCTTCTAAAATGGAATTAGATATGTAATCAAGGGTATTAAGCGGATCTGCCTGCTTAGGGCTCTCAGATTGGTCTTCAATTTCATAACCTGCTTGAGTCAAGATTTTTGCTATTTTGTGTGAATGGCTAAATGGTGTCCCAATAACCGCTATAGGTGCTTTATAATCTTTTGACATGTTTCCCTTAGGTGTTTAGCTTGTGCCAATCTTTAGAATGCGGTGTTTGCACTCTCTGATTCTAAAATTTCATTAAAGCAATCTGTTTGCTTGTTTTCGTAAACAGCATTGCCATTTTGAAGGACTTCAAAATATATGTTTACTAGTCTAAAAATATGATTATCAAATGTTTCGACCTCTGTTGTTATGGCATTTTGCCGTAGATTGTTCAAAACATCTATATTTGAATAAATCATATTTAAATTTTCTGCCAGCTCTCCATGATTGTGTGGGTCAAATAGCAAACCATTGTGCATATGCTTAATAATTTCAGGTGCGCCACCTAGATTGGAAGCAATGACCGGTATTCCATAAAGGATTGATTCACGAAGAACAAGTGGGTGATTTTCTTCCCAGACGGACGGGAAAATAGTAATGTGCGTATTGCTAAAGATGTGCGGCATATCTTTTTTAGAATCGTATCTTCCATGAAAAATGATCCGGCCGGGTGGAAACTTCTGTGCTAGTGTTCTGATCATTTTTAGATAAATAGAATCGTTAGTATGCCCATAAACGTTCAACTCAAAATTTAAGTTTTGAGTCAACAGAGGAAAAAGTTCGTTTAAAATGACATGAAGCCCTTTATGCCTTGCTAAGTTACCAATAAAAGTGAGTTTCAGCTTTCCGTTAAAATCCAAGTAATCAACCTTTTTAACCGGATGGAATCCTAGAGGAAGCTCTTTGATGTTTGAGTATCCTTCTTGCTCATACCGTTTTTTTAAATGATACGAGGGGCTAATGACGATCTTGGGATAGGCAAGCTGCTTTTTAAAGTGAGCAACACGAAACTGATTTTCTAACAACTTTTCCATTGATGGGTTAGATGAAAAACTCTTGCCTCCATTTAATCTCTTAAAAAGAAACGTTCGAGCTTGAGCAATCATCTCATCTGGCATATAGGCTAGTAATGACTCAATTTTTTGTTTGATTTTAGGAGTGTTTATAAACTGAACGAGCTCTGGATATCTTGGAACTGCTGTTGGGTTCGGGCTGGTGCCATTGTCACATGTCGCGCATCTGTAACCATCTCCGGGTCCTACACAGATATTCCCGTCTGGCTTAATTAGTTGGCTACGAAAACATAGATACCAGTAATCATGAATCGTCGCCACACTTGGTATCTTGGAATTAAATGCTATCTCTGGAAGATTGCCCGACAAATATGCTAGATGTTGGAAGTGAATTAGGTCAGGCTTTTCCTCTTCGAGAAAAGCTTCAAAAATTTGATCAATCTGAGGATTTAAAAAATAATCGAGATACGAACGAGAGAAAAAAGGGCTGTTGACTACGCTAAAAACAGGTATTCCACTTATCTCTTCTTTGATTACGTGATATTGCCTGAAAGAAAGGTCATTTCGTGCTGTAAAGACAATAACCTGATGCCCCCGTTCAATTAAATCTTTGGCAAGGTTAAAGGTATAAACTTCAGTTCCCCCTACACTGTAAGGTAAGAAGCCAATATTTACCATTATGATTTTTAGACTTTTATCCTGCCTATTCATTTATTTTAGACTCAAATTTTGATAACTTAAGTTGAATAGATTTGGGCAACTTGTGCTTCTAGCTACTCGGTCAAATTATTCCCTAGGTTAAGGTGTTAAGTGTTTGAGAGGTTTCTTTGTTTATCTGAGATGGTTGATGAAGCATCGAATGTAATACGCGACTAAAAAAGCTAACGTGGGCACCTAACTGAAGAAGCGCAAAACATAAAGTGAGTGGGATGCTAAAAATCAATGATTTGGTCAGATTTAGATACAAACCTGAAGCCAAAGCGATTACTACGATTGCTTGAGGAACAAGCCAAAATAGATTGACCTGTTTGCTTTCTTTTGGTGTTGGTTTGAACAAGAGCTTGATACGCAGTAAGGCCATGAACCAAGAAACCGTATATATTGGCCAAGTAGCATAAACTAAGGATACTGCCCTCTTCTGCGGTTGTGATTGAACTGATGAGCTTTTCCATTTTCTCAGGGCGAGGAACCTTATAACCGCATCGGCTGCTAGAAGAGGGAAGAGGTGTAAAAGGTAACTTTCGAAAGCAATCTTGGAATCAAAATCTTGATTTATGAGGAAATAAATTGTTGCGAAAAGGTGTACTGCTACTGCAAACCCAATCCAATATTTTGTTGTACGTACAGAGTAGGAAACCTTTTGCCCGAAACTGTATTTGAAAAATAGCCTAGGAAATGAGGTGATTAAGAGTTCAAAAACTCCTCTGGACCATTTTAGCTGTTGAGTAAACCATGCTTCTAGATCAGCCGGCACAAGACCGGGAGCCAGCGGCTCTGCAACGTAGATCGATTGCCAGCCATCTCCGTGAAGTTTAAGAGACGTTGCAAGGTCTTCAGCCAATCCGGGCTGGTAACCACCAATCGATTCAAGGGCTTTTCTTCTGATGAGTGAATTTGTTCCCATTTTTGTTACTGATCGGAAGCCATCCATACCTTTTGAGGTTGGATTATAAAAATCTAAACTTGTTTCGGCCGCAGCTCCGGCTACCCAGCTTTCATTTGAATTGGAAAATGTGGGCATGACCTGAACAAATCCGACCTCAGGATCTGTAAAATGGCGAATCGTTCTTTCGAGGAAATCTTTATGAGGGACATGGTCAATATCAAAAATAGCAATAATATCTCCACCGGTTTTTGTCAGAGCCGCATTGACATTACCAGCTTTTGCATCTTCTTGTGAAGTTCTTGATAAGTATTTCGCTCCTAAATTAGCCGCGATTGTCTCAAGACTCGGATCACCAAGATCATCGAGAAGCCAAGTAACATGAGGACCCTTCATTTTACAGGCTGCACTCAAGGATTTTTCAATCAAATTGTGATCTTCACCACAAGATGTTACAAAGACATCCACAGTGAGATTGTTTTCCTTGCTTGTTAAATGCTCCTCTCTCCGATGGGTCGCTAAGTATAGGAGCCATGTGCCAAACATTTGCATCACTAAATATAGAAATGCAAACACTAGTCCAAGTACAAGAGGAACAGACTGGAGCCGACTTCCCATAAACCACCAGCTAAGATAAAAAAACATCGTCACGAGACCGCAAGCTACAAGGAATAGCCCTCTAATTTCGCTGATAGATTTCTGTTGCATGTGTTTTTTCAAATTAGACATCCTGATATTTGAAAAAATGGAAGAGCATGAAAATTGCCCTGCCTCTTTTGATTAATTAATGGGAGTGTAGAGATACACCCGCATGATGTATGTTCTAGCTGGGAGGTGAACATCAAACTCTGATACTAGTCTGCCATTTTCCCAAAACCACTGGTGGTGTTGTGGATAGATTTCTCGAGTAACAATGTTTTCAACAAACCAAATCCTTTGATTTGTTGATTTCGCATTTTCCAGATCAAATCGAGTTATATTTAGCGATTGCGAGTCTAAATAAAAATTTGCAAGAACTGGCTGATCTGTGACAACAATATCTCCATCTTCTATGTTGGTTTTTACATAAAGAAATGCTTGTTTCCAGTTATCGCGATTTCCATTTTGATATCTGAAGTATAGGAAATTGTCACTCATTGGTTGGATTGCTAGGAAGCAAACTAAACCAGAAACTAAGATAATTGAACTTAATTTTTTGAAATTTAAGAGTTGAGCCACTCCAAGGCTAACAAGCAAGATCCAGCTGGAGATTGAGACAAACGCATATCTATTAGCAGTGTAATGGAATGATGATATGCTCATCAATGTTACGATTGGTATTAAGGCACTGATGAATAGCAGCAATCCAAGTCTGTCTTTCTGGATCAATAAATAGACGCCCGAAAAAGTTCCTAGCACGAGAGTGGGCAAGCCTACGAAGAAAATGTAACCAGCAAAAAGCCAAACACCATTGTTGTTAGCATACCCAAAACCTTCCATCCAACCTGATAAGTTGCGCAAATATGGTGCTAAAAATGCCAATCCTCCAATGATTCCCGGAAGAACAAAAATATTGAAATTTCTCCAATTATAACCGGCTGGCCTTTCAAATTTCAGGATGGGAATTAACAAAATGTATGCTCCAACGGTGGGTGCCAAGAATAAAGCCAATAATCTTTCTTTTGTGGCTAAAGCCAAGAAAATAAGCGAGACAAATAGAAGTGAAGGCCGGTCTTTTTCTAACCCTATGTAGAACGTGATTAAAGCAAGCGTGTAAAATAGTAACAATGCAACGTAAAACCGTGCGTTTTGAGACCAGTAAAGATGCCAAGGGGCTAGAGCTAAAAAGAGGGCGAACAGTACTCTTGTGACTGGCTCGACAACAGTACGAAGAGAAAAGGTGATAGCTGGTATTGATATTGTTCCAACGATTGCGGGTAATGCCCTTGCATTCCACTCTGTTACCCCATACTGAGCAACAAAATACCTGATTAATGTCAATAGCGTCGATTGCCTTAAAATAGAATAGTTGAAACCATCCTCTTTGTTACTGACCGTAAACATTTCATCTTCCCAAAAGCTCCATTCGCCTAATTTGTAAAAGCGAATAGCTCCAGCAAATAGGGTTATTAGGAGGATGAAAAACAAGCTATATTGCTCAATCCAAAGAATATATTTATTGTTGAATTGATCCTCTAATTTCTCTGTAAGCATAGCTTGCTTCTTGCGGGGCGGTTGTGCTTTTGACCCAGATGTGTTTTCAAGTTTTGGGGATATCGCGAGGTGATACAGGTTTTGGCAACCTTTAAATCGAATTTTAGGATTTTGATCTTAAGGCTTTGGTTACGATAGTTGATGAGATCGTTTAAAAATAATTTTAATTTAATATGGATGTGGGACCTTTAAATGGTATTTAGATGACTAAAGCCATGTGTTGCTGGTTTTATATTCACGGCGAAAAAAGGTTGAACTGTATGATAATTCACCAGTTTTTTATATGTTGTGTGGCTAAATGGTCTTCTCGCCAAATAATTAAGATTAGAGACGTAGGGGCGTCTCTCGTTAGCAACGTAGACTTGTGGGCACCCATAAGGGGCACTTCTACAGGAGGTTGACTTCTTGAAAAATTAGCGAGAAAACTCTTAAGTATCCGTCAGGTTTTTTGAGAAGATATCTGGCCTTCCCAAAATAGGCTTATCAGATCCAACTGATTAGATGATTTTATCAATCAACAAAGACACGATCTATAGCGTTTGATAGCTGCGCGAGGTTTCTGACTAAGTAGACTTCATCGCAAAGAGAAGCGTATAGATCCATGTTGCTGTCCCCCGTTCCCCATAACTGCTTGTTTTCAGGTGTAAACCAAACTAGCTTTTTGGCTCGGCGTTCTAAATCTTTGACGAGATCAAGCCGTGGATCTGCATAGTTGTTCCGGCCGTCGCCAATAATAATCACGGTGGATCGTCCGGTAACCGCATCAAGGTGATTGGTGAAAAAAGTATCAAGACTGTAACCCAAGTTGGTGCGGAATAGGTAGCCTGGAATAGCCTGCTGAATTTGATTGAACAGTTTCCCAACCTCACTGATGTGAGCTCGATTCACCACATCACTTACTTCACCTAGATTGTCATAAAACGCAAAGCAGCGCAATTTGGATACCTGATCCTGCATGGTCATGACAAAATAGAGAAGAAATTGGAGCATCGTTTCCATTGAGCGTGAGACATCGAAAATCAAGACGATTTGCGGTTTTAGCTTTTTCTGCTTGTGCTTTATTTCAAACGGTGTGCCCCCATAGCGTAGGCTGGCCCTAACCGTGTTTCTGGCGTCAAACTTTCCTTTTTCTTTTTTCTTGCGGCGTAAGGCAGCTCGTGTTTTAAGCTGATTGACGATTCGTTGGATCTCTCGGCGTAGCTGTAGCATCTCATCATTTGAGAGTGCCCCGAATGATTTATTCATGAGGTCAGGTCCTTGAATATCACGCGGCCGCTCAGCCCTTTGCTGTGCAATTCTGAATTTAACTTGCTCAGCGATATTTTCGGCCAAGTCTTGACGGTTTACCTCGATCACACCCATGACCCGATTGATTGAGTCTTGAGCCATGCCTAGTTCCCGCAGCCTTTGGCTTAACTGCTGGAGCTTCTCTTCAAGCTGACCAAAGCCCATTTGCTGCATCATGCGGCGGGTGACCCAGAAGGCTGCACTTGGGTTTTGGGCCCAGCGCACGCCTGACCGATCCATCATCTCTTGTAGTTCCTCGGCCGTTGGACCCTCTCCACTGGTGAGCCAGTCTAGCAACTGATCAAGCTGTCCATCGAATGATTCTAATGCCTGCTGCAGCATGTCTTGCTCTGAGGCGGTTAAGTCGTCAAACGCGTTAAGCAGGGGGGCGTCAGAGCTAGAAAAGTAGAGAGGAAACAGCTCATCGAAAACCTCGAATGAGGGTTTGTCTTTAATTAGGGTTGTTTTCAAAGATTGACGAAACAGGTCTTTGTCAGAGGTTCCCATGAATCCTACAGCATCAAAAGCATCCAATCCTTCGGCCGTTGATACAGGCACACCAGCCGCGCGTAGGCCGCGCACAAATTCTAAAATACGATCTTGCATACAGAACTTTTGATTGGCGAGTGATGGTTGACGACTGTGTCACAGGTTAGCATGCAGCCTAATCGTCAATCTAAAATCAGAAATCGTCAATCGATTAATCTATCAGAATTTTATCGACTGCGGCCGAAAGCTGGCGTAGGTTACGCACAGGATAAATGGCGTCACAGTGGGGTTCGTAAAGGCGCATATCGCTATCATCTTGTACCCGATAGGGATCTTCAGTATTGAACCAGATGAGCTTCTTTGCACGACGAGATAAATCTTGAAGCAGATCATCTCTTGGATCATTATAGCTGTTACAGCCGTCCCCGACGACAATCACAGTGGTACGACCAGAAACGGCCGAGAGATACTTCTCATGAAATGTGACCAAGCAACTTCCCAAATCTGTTTGATATGGCCCACCATCAACGGCTGAACGCACCGGCCGATAAATTTCATCATCGTTACGGGCATCAACTTTAGACATGATGGCCGTAACCTCATTGAGGGTTCGGTAAAAGGCGAATGTACGCACTTTTGAGACTTGGTCCTGCAGTTCGTAGATGAGTCGCAGTGCAAAATCAACAGTTTCCCGTAGTGAGCCAGATACATCTAGTAGCAAAACGAGAGACGGTTTCTGTTTATTTTTCTTGAATTTAAGTTCGAAGGGAGCCCCACCAGTGCGTTGACTAGCTCGAATCGTACCTTTTGCATCAAATTTCCCCTGTTGGCCCCGTCTGCGGCGCAGGGACGCGCGTGTTTTGAGCTGGTTAACCATCCGGCCTAGTTCCTGCCGCAGCTCAATTTTTTCTGTAGCTGATAGAGAGTCGAACGATTTGCCCATGAGGTCAGAATCGTAAAGATCATCCGGCCGCTCAGCGCGATCTTGTGCGATTTGCCGGCCGACCTGTCTGGCCATGTTTTCCACCAGCATTTCCTGATTGGCTTCCATGACCCCTAAAATCTTCATGATGGCTTCTTCACTCATTCCCATTTCAAGGAGTTTTTCAACGAGTTCGGCCATCTTTTCTTGGAGTTTGTCAAAACCCATTTCGCGCATCATCTGTCGGGTGATGAAAACAGCGTCTCTGTGGTCACGCGCATAGTTTGACCCCATACGCTCAGCCATTGCTTCAAGCTCTTCTTTGGTGGGCCCTTCGCCGCTAGTTAGCCAATTGAGAAGATCATCTAGGCGGCCGCTCATTGCCTGAAGCGCGCCGCGTAGCATATCCTGCTCATCTAAATTTAGGTCATCGTAGACGTTTTGCAGGGGGGGATCATCGGCCGAAAAGTAGAGGGGAAACAATTCGTCAAAGACACGGTAGCTAGACACCTCTTTGATCATGGTGGCCCGCAATGTTTCGCGGAATAGGCTTTTGTCCCGCACTCCCATGATCTGGATAGCCTGCATGGCTTCACGGCTTTCTGCTAGTGAAACACGCACACCGGCCGCTCGTAATCCCCGCACAAATTCAATGACTCGATTATCCATTTTGTTAAATATTTACGATTTCTGAGTGACGATTGAAGAGCATATGCCTGAGCAAGAGTGGTCTAGCACAAACAGATAATCGTCAATCTAAAATCGCAAATCAACTATCCCATTCTGCGACGGGCGTTCTGCACATCAGCTTCGTATTTGAGCAAAACGGTGAGGGTGTTGTTGAGGGTCTCAGCATCAATCTCTTTGGCATTTAACGTGACCAAAGCACGGGCCCAGTCCAGTGTTTCACTGATACTTGGCATCTTGCGCAAATTCATTTTGCGCAATTCTTGAACTACGCTGATCGCTTGCTTGGCCAAGTCTTCGCTCAAATCTGGCACTTTCATGCGCACGATGTTCATTTCAGATTCAAAATCAGGGTAGTCTACGTGTAAGAAAAGGCAGCGGCGTTTCAAAGCCTCGCTCAATTCGCGGGTATTGTTTGAGGTTAAGAGCACCATGGGCTGATGGTTTGCTTTTATTGTTCCCAGTTCAGGAATGCTGACTTGGAAGTCACTCAGAATCTCGAGCAAAAACGCTTCAAACTCAACATCAGCGCGATCAATCTCATCAATGAGTAGGACAACAGGCTCTTCAGACATGAGAGCGGTGAGCAAAGGCCTAGGAAGTAAGAAGTCTTCAGAGAAAAATACGTTGTCTTCTTCAGATAGGCGAGCGGCCGCGTCACGCAGGGTTTTGGCTCCGCTTAACACATCTTTCAAGGTGTCGCGCAAAAGCTGAGTGTAGAGCATTTGTTTGGCATATTCCCACTCGTACAGTGCTTTTGATTCATCTAATCCTTCGTAGCACTGCAGGCGCACCAATGGTCGGCCGCTAGCCGATGCCCACACCTTGGCTAATTCTGTCTTGCCTACACCGGCCGGGCCTTCTGCCAAAACCGGTTTACCCAGCTGCTGAGCCAAGTAAACGACGGTTGAAATTTCCTCTGATGCGATGTATTCCTGTTCGCCTAGTCTGCTGCGAACGTCATTTATGTCTGTAAACATCAACAACTCCTTGAGTTCTGTTTTTAAGGGGTTTTGGAACGATATTTTTCGATCCTGATCAACTGATAGAGGTTTAGTTAGCGATACCCCTTATCAACTGATCAGTAAGATTGTATGAGCCTTTCGGTGATGAGTAAAGGGCTCATAATGAGGATTTTAGATTTACCACAATTTCATCTCTATCTAGGGTCAGCATTGTATCAAACCGATTGGACCGATTTTGTATCATCTTGCACTTTTCAATTAGATAGTCTCCTTTGACAGGGATGGCTATGTTTTTGGCCGTTGTTTCCACGACGCTTAGCCGTGCATCAACGATAGCTTTTTCGCGGATCGTTAGCTTTGCCACAAGCCCATCACCCGTTTGCCTCTTGCCCCCGTGTCCGGTTAGGAAAAATAGGTGGGCTAAACCGTAGAATATCGGCCGATTTTTGTAGACTTCAATGCCAAGGGGCATATGAGCACCGTGTCCCATAATCGCATCAGCACCTGCATCGATGGCAGCACGCGCGATTTCGATTTGATAGTCAAAGACTTCCTCTTTAAGCCCCCAATGATGGGAAGAGATCACTACATCACACTGAGATTTAAGCAGCTTAATTCTGGTTGAAAATTTGGATAAGGCTGCCGGGTCCACCCACGTATGAACCTTTGGTGGTGAGCCCGGCTTGTGCGGGAGTGTTGGCTCATAGGTGGTATGCGCTTGTAGGGTAGCGATCCCGGGAAACTCTCCGGCTGCGTGGTTGAAGGGCCAGAAAATGCTCGAGTGTTGAATAAAACCGATTTTTATTCCGTTGATCATTGTGGTAGCGGGGCGATGTGCGTCTTCGTAGTTTTCGCCTGCGCCAGTGTACAGAATGCCCGCGCTGTCCAGCGTTTTAATTGATGAGCGAATCGGCCTTGGCCCAAAATTGACGTTGTTGGCCATACCTACGGCGGTTATTTTGATGGCATGGAGTGTGTCTACTAGCCTTGTTGGTACGTAAAAACCCTCGCGTCCTTTAACTGTGCCGGGATGCTTCGTATCAAAAAAACAGCATTCTAGATTGCTAAATACTCCATCGACCGAAGTGAAAAGCGATTTCACCTGCCCAAATGGATTACATGGTTCCTGAGCGTTTAAGAGATTGATGTCGCCCGTCAGAGCTATTCGCGTAGTCATGATGGTTGGATCTTCATTACCATACCGTTTTTAGGCCGTAGCGTCACCTGCGGGTTTAGAGCAGGGGGGGCAGCATCAATAGGCTCGAGCTGAAAGCGTTTGAGCGTTTTGGTTAGCACAAGCCCGGCTTCTAAGCGCGCAAACGGCCGGCCGATACACAAATGTGGGCCTGCTCCAAATGGAATAAAAGAAAATTTTGCATGATTCGCGTAGTCATTTAAATGTCTTTCTGGTCGATAAACGTTTGTATCATTCCAAAAATCGGCATGATGGTGAATCGAAAATGGACAAACAACCACAATACTCCCAGCCGGTACCTCATATCCGCCAATCTGGTCGTCATCAATTGTGCGTCGTGTGATCAGCCACGATGGGGGGTACAAGCGAAATACCTCGTCAATAGCGGCTGTAGTATAGGTAAATCGGCGCAGTACATCAGCCGAAGGTGTGCCATCCCATTCGTCAATCTCTTGAAGGATTTGCTGAGCCACTACCGGGTGGCGGCTCAATACATCCCACATCCAACTCATGCCGCTAGCGACTGTTTCATAGCCAGCAATGATCATTGTGATGATTTCGTCCCGTATAGCCTTTTTTGGCATAGGCTGATTATTTGCATCCCGACCGTCTAAGAACAAATCGAGCAAATCATTTTTTGATTGCCCTGAAGCTAATCGCTCGTTAATCATGCTGTATATGATGCGATCAACTTTGCGCAGGGTACGGCGAAACCGGTTGTTGCGCGGGGTTGGGACCCAAGTGGGGAGAGCCAGCAGGTTTTGCGACCGGTAAACGACGTACTGCATCATCCCTAAAATTTCTTGTGACATCTCGGCCGAATCCTCTGAGAAATCTAGGCTAAAAAGAGCCGCACCTACAATCTCTAACCCTAGCCGCAACATCTCTGCATCAATGTCTAATTCAATCGAAGACTTACCTTTTAACATTGCATCCCACCGACTGTGCATTCGGTCGATAGCGGTTGCCATGTGCTGAGCCATCCCATCAAGTTTACTTTTGTGAAAGCCAGGTTGGGCCAGTCGCCGATGCTGTTGCCAGTAGTCTCCGTGCGTGGTTAGAAGCCCCTTTCCCGTTACCCGTGCAAAATTATTGAATTGGAACGTATCCCGGCCGTAGTTTTTCCAATTATCTAAAAAAACGTGCTTGATATAGTTTGGGTGATTCAAAAAATAAATATCCCAAAAACCAACCTTCAGCTTGATAATATCCCCTAGTTCTTCAGCGGTTTTCATGATGAACCCAAGGGTATCTGTTTGTAATTCCCGCGCTTCAGTTAGAGTAATCGTTTTTTCCGGGATGATTTTGGTCGCTGTCAGACTCATTTGGCTCGCCGCCGACGTCTACGGCCTTCGCCAGCACTGCGTGGCTTTGACATAGATTCTCCTAATTTGGCTTCGGCTTGCTCAGCCACTTCATTGATTTTATTAACGAGCCGGGTGCCCTTATTAATCCAGCTTGTTTTTAGTTTGTTGTCTGTCACTTCGCGCATATTGGCTTTGATATTTAGTAGCGAAATTTTAGCAGCAGCCTGCGCTAGGAAAATCGCTCCGGCCGCGTCTGCTGCTGCATGCTCTAGGCCAATCTTTATAAGCCGCTCACCAATTTCTGCAATCTCGTTGCATAACTGGATCACTCCGAGTGGAACTTGAGCCGCTCCAATCAGAGCGTCCTCAATCGCCTGTGTCACTGATTGATCATTCTTGTCTGTACGATAGGACAACACTGTGACGACGCGTTTGTACACGTGCGCGTCATCTTCGATCGCTTGGATCAGATCAGCACGGAGCGTTTTAGAACGCTCCAGAATACTATTAAGCTCATCTTGGTGCTGGGCATATTTTCGCCGATTGGCGGTTAGCCCCGCGACCATATGATTCAAAGAGGCCGCCAATGCCCCCGCAACGCCCGCAGCTCCACCCCCACCCGGTGTAGGGGTCGATTCGGCTAGACTGTCAATAAAATGATCAAGACTTTGCATGAGTTACCCGTTTGCTGTTTTGAAGTAGTGAGACTATGAATTTTATCCATGAACTGAAGCATAAGCTACTGGAGCAAAATTAACGATAAACCGCATCTTTGGCAAAAACAGGCAGATAGTATGTCAAATTTTGAGGATTACACTCGTAGATTTCTATAGCATCAATGTATGCGCCTTCGCGGCCGACAGACCTATCCGTTGCTAAATGCCATCTTAAGCGCAGTGGCCCGCTAAAAGCTGTGAAATCAACTAAGCTTTGCGTCCAGTCCTGCGCACCACACCAAGCGGGTTGTCCCTCCAGCACGTTGTCAGATCCAAGAACAATTGGTGAATTATACGGATTAGAGATAATGCTGCTCGCTTCGATTGGCTGCCAAACGCCGTCATCCTCAATTTCTAAGATCAGCCCATCATTGCAAAATGTTGTGGTCCCTTCAAGGTCTCGCC
>JBCCSO010000003.1:0-34680 GCA_039199965.1 Chloroflexota bacterium
CCTCAGCCACGTTTTTCTTGATTTAGCGTCTTACATGGAAAGAAACGAGATTTTGCGTCGTTTTCCATCGATTGCGAAAAGGTGCGCCGAATTTGGCGTGGATATCACCAAAGATTTGGTACCTGTTGCTCCGGGTGCTCACTACTCATGCGGTGGTATTTGGACAGACATGGACGGCCGAACAACGATCAAACATTTGTATGCGGTGGGCGAGGTGGCTTGTAATGGGCTTCATGGTGCTAATCGCTTGGCCAGTACCTCATTATTGGAAGGGTTGGTTTGGGGCAATCGCGCGGCCGAAAATGTAGGACAAACTTTAGCTAGTTCACCTGAACCAATCGACGCCGAGATACCTGCTTGGAAATCAACCGGATACTATGAGCCTGACCCAGTTTTGATCGCTCAAGATATGGAACGCATTCAGCAGTTGATGTGGAATTATGTGGGTCTCGTTCGCGTTGAATATCGGATGGCTAGAGCCATGCGTGAATTGCGCAATCTTGAAACAGAGATCGAGTCTTTCTACCGTAAATCTGTTTTAACTGATGGCTTGATCGGATTACGCAATTCGGTAAGGACAGCCATCGTTGTAACCACGGCCGCATGGTCTAATCGACAAAGTTTAGGGTGCCACTATCGTGGGTAGTTTCGTGTATTTCTACTGAGTGTAAAATAGTTTACAGTTGCAGTAAAAAACAGATTACTATTCCAGTACTTGGGTTTGACACCAGAGGTACGCAATGCTACACTGAGAGTGCATAGGCTCCCCCCCGAGGTGGTAGGTACAACGCCCGTTGTTCCTCCACCTCACTTTTTTTATACAGAAAAAATATTGGAGAAATCATCATTAATCCTTGGAAAGAGTCTGTACTCATTGAGAACAAAACGGCCGCTTACATCACTGGGCTCACACATAGAGTCAAATTTCCTAAAAACGCAGAAAATCAAGAAAAACATCCTACTCTCGTTTTGATACACGGCCGCCACGGAAATGAAGACGTTCCTTGGATTTTCGCACGAGGAATTCCAGAAAATTGGCCGATTGTTTCTCCCAGAGCTATCGAATTTGACCCAGAAACAGACGAGCATGAAACGGGCTATTCTTGGATGCTCATGCGAGAAACTGGCTGGCCGGAATTTTCAGAATTTGATGGGGCCACACAGGCCCTGTCTGACTTTATTTTGGCCTTACCCGATGTTTATCAAGCTGATCCCGAAAACATCATGCTGCTTGGTTTTAGTCAAGGGGCGGCGACTGCCTTGTGCACAGCTGTGGCCCATCCAAATATTTGCCGCGGAATTGCATCATTGGTCGGCTTTGTTCCAGAGTTAGATAGCGAACTACAGTCTGATCAGCCTTTAGCCAATCTGCCTGTTTTTATGGCGATCGGTGAGCGTGATGATCGGGTTGGGTTGAACATTGCTAAACAGTCACGCGATACTTTGATTAATGCTGGTGCAGATCTAACTTGGGACATCTACAAAACAGGCCATAAACTCAATTCACAGGGGATGAGGGATTTAGCCGCTTGGTTGGGAAGAATGATAAAATAGCAGCATGACGACACTATTCTCATTTGCACCCGCCTACCAGCACGATTACATTGGCCACCCTGAACATGCAGGACGTGGCAAAACGGTCATTCAGCTTTTGGAAGGGTATCAAATACTTGGAGATGTAGGCGTGGTGACACCGTCAGCTGCAACAACCGATCAAATTCTTCGGGCCCATTCACAGCGTGTAATCGACAGAGTACAGGGCATTTCACTGAGGGGAGGGGGGAATATAGACCAAGATACGTATGTGACTGATGCTTCATACGAATTGGCACTGGTTGCGGCTGGTACTACGACTAGTGCAGCCATGTCTATTGCGACGGGTGAATACGATAACGGCTACGTTTTTGTGCGGCCACCCGGACATCATGCTGAGTATGATCGATCGATGGGGTTCTGCTTGTTTAACAATATTGCTGTTGCGGCGAAAGAGGTGGTTGCTAAAACTGGTCTCAAAAAAGTAATGATCATTGATATTGATGTGCACCATGGAAATGGGACCCAAGATATCTTTTATGAAGATGATTCTGTACTTTTTATCTCGACACATCAGTTCGGCTCTTGGTTTTACCCCGGTACGGGAAGTTCACGTGAAAAGGGAAAAAATAAGGCGAAAGGATATAATATTAATGTTCCCTTGATGGCAGGTGTAGGTGATAAGGGTTATTACTTGGTGCTGGATCAAGTAATTGCACTTGCCGCCAAACGCTTCAAACCAGATATGATTCTGGTTTCGGCCGGGTTTGATGCCCACTGGCAAGATCCATTGGCTTCAATGGAATTAAGCTTAACAGGCTATGCTAAAATGGCGCAGAAGTTGATTACACTCGCAGATGAACTATGCGACGGCCGAATCCTCTTCGTTCAGGAAGGGGGATATATGCTGGATATTTTGGCACATGCTGTTTTAAACACACTCTATGCGCTCAACAAGAACGATCAAATCATAGACCCTGTAGGATTATCACGGTCAAATGATCATCCAAAACTAGATCGTATAGTCGAAGAGTTACAGCTTCTTCACTTGCTTCTATGAGAGCGACTACGCATAATTACTTGACAATAACGAATTCATTTAGAATAGCCAGACCCCAAATCTAGGGTCTACAGTAGAATTGGACATTGTCGGGGTGATACCGAGGTAACGGTGAGTCAAATCAAACTCTCAAAATACTTAGAAAAAATTGAAGGGGAGTACAAGTCAGGTCATTTTAGCCAAGTTGTTGCTCATACCCGTCAAATACTAAAGCAATACCCGCGGTGCATTGCTGCCTATCGCTGGATGGGTCGAGCACTGTTGGAACAAAAAGCCTACACTGAAGCGGAAAACATCTTCCAACGTGTTCTAAGTCTGGATATTTCAGACTTCATGTCTCACAAAGGTTTGGCCGAGATTATGGCAGAAACCAATCGGATTGAGCAGGCGATTTGGCATATTGAACATGCATTTGAAATTGAGCCAGAAAAATCTCAAATTATAAGCATGCGGGACCAATACTACCGTCGTGCAGGATTGGCAGCCCCAACAGTTAATGGGATGCCGCTTGCATCAGTAGCGCGTCTGTATGTGCGCGGTGGCATCTACGATCAAGCTATCGAAGAATTCACCCGTATGTTGAATCAAAATCCAGATCGATTAGATTGGAAGGCGTTGTTGGCGATATCTTATTGGCGCATTGGTCATAACACAGAAGCCCTTCAGCTGAGCGAAACGGTTCTGGAGCAACTGCCTAACAATTATCAAGCTCGGATGGTTTTGGGGGATATTTGGACCCAAAACGGCCGGGATGATATTGCTGAGCTTCACCTTGAGCTTTTACAGAACACAATCCTGCTTGAAAATGGGGAAGAATCAGAGTATGCCTTAGCTGCGCAAGTTTTGTCTCAAACAGAGAGATTACCCAGTTCTTATTCAGTTGACGCAGCCGATACAGGGATGCTGGAAGACTGGTCATCACTGGGCTTAGGTTCATCTAGCCATGATGAGGACACTCGCCAGTCTGCTCCCATTAAAGCTGATGAGCGTGTCGAAAATAAAGAGTTAAATGAAGCCGTGGTAGGTGAGGGTAGCTATTCGGTTCAGTCTGACGATGAATTGAACCAGCTTATACAATCCCTTGAAGCCGAGCCTGATTCGCTAGACTTGCTACCTGAAGAAAATATAGATGATGTGTCCCTTGGTACAGGGATGTTGGACTCATTTGCGGCCGAGCTCGAAGGGTTAAGCACGAACGGTACAGGGCCATTAGAAGCTGAGACATCTGACAGTTCAGCAGTATCTAGCGACGAAAGTGCTGATTTTGACTGGTTAAGTGGTTTTGATGATGCGGACGAGATCGAAAACAGTTTCTTGGAAATTGGAGATGATCCTGCTCATCTATCAGATTCTGAGCTGAATAAGCTCCCAAACCTTGACTCGCTTTTTACCGGAGAGTTAGGTGAACCAGACTCAATCAGTGAAGAGATTTTAGATCATGATTCATTTGCTGAAGATGAAGCTTTAGCAGACCTGTCGTCTCTATCGTTCTTAGATGATGAATTTACTCTCGACGCAGATGAAACTGGTGATAGTGAAGAAGCCTCTGAACTCTCTATCGAAACCCTTTTTGCTGAAGATGATTCGGTTCTAAATGACATTGATGATAGCACTAACTTAAATCCTCAGTCTTTACTTCAGCCTCTGATAGAAGACGGTAATAAAGAAGGTGATAAAGACGACGCTGTTAGTCTTGAACAAAGCTTGGAAGAGGATCTTTTCTCTGTTAGTGATTTTGCAATTAACGAAGATCAGGACTCAGAAATAGAAGATTCTGATATTTTCAACTGGCTAGAAGTTGATGACGTTTCTGAAGCAGTAGATGGAGAGCTTGATAATCAATCAACAGATGTTTCAGAATTAGGGGACGCTCATTTTGATGAAGCCGTCCGCGCAGTTGAAAATGAAGACTTCCAATTCACAAATGATCTGAGTGACGCAGGCAGTGGCTTTACAGATTGGCTAGAAGAAGAAATTGACACATCTGAGAGTGCTGAATCTCCATCAGAATCAACTGATTCTGACGATGTGGAAATATTTGCAGATGGCTTATTGATTGAACCTAATCGTGAATCGGCCGATCCAGATATAGTTCTTGAAGAATTAATGGAAGAGGAAGTGGATTCAGAAACTGTTGAAGCCAGCACGCTTGAAGAGTTTAAGCAGCCTGCCAATTACACAACAGATGCCCTTGATGGTGGTTTATTTGAATTTTTATCAAACGAAGAGAATCAGCTCAATGCGCTGCCCGATGAAAACGAAGATGAACCGTTGGTTGAGGATGACAGCTTTGATGGCATGCTTGATAAAGATGGAGAGATGCTGGTCGAAGAGCGCCCATCAGATATTTCTGATTCAGTAATCGAGACGTTTGATATTCTTGAAGAAGATTTGTTCGCAGAATCAGATGTGATAGCTGAAGAACCTACACTTGATTCGGATATCAGCATGGATGATCTATTTGATACGTCTTGGCTAGATGCAGAGCCTTCTGAAGAGATTGACCTGCTGGCAGAATCAGCAGATGATGTTGATGTTAAAGCTTTTGCTGAAAGCTTAGAAGGGGAGTTTGATCTTTTAAATATTGACAGCAATGAAACCAATATTGAGCCTTTTGACGTTATCCCTGAGGACAATTCGGCTTCCTTGGATTTCTTGGATGAGATCAAGCAAGAAGAAATTGAACAAAAGGATACTGATGTAATCCTTGGGCAAGCTGAAGTAACTGAGAAGGATGAAGACGCGGCCGCTCATGACGAACTTTTCGCAGATCTGGACGAGTCTAAATCTGAGCATGAGACTTCGCTAGATTACTTAGCCGAAGATGAAGATTTAAATTCTGATACCGGAGATGAGATTGAGGCTGATGACGAAGTAGTTGCAGTAGCTGAGGAATCGGCCGAAGCTGGACCGATTACAACAGCGGCTTTAATCGATTGGCTGATGCCAGAAGTAGATGCAGTAGCTAGCACAGATGAAAGTGAGACAGCTCAGGAAGAAGATTTAAGCTGGTTGTCTTTGCTAGAGAGTTCACAATTAGAACCCGAGGAAGCTGAGACTGAAGTTGAGAAAGAGAAAGAAAAACTGTGGACCGGGGATCTTTCGGCTGCAGCAAATGCCATCCTTTCACCCAACTTGAGTCAGGAAAACAGTACTGAAGAACCGCAAGACGAGTCCTCACCAGACTGGCTGTCTGATGTTCCTGAGTATAATAGTGCTAGAAACATACAAACTACAAGGCTTCAACAAGACTCTTTTTTAGAGCGTGGCTTCATCAGCAAGGATTCTGATGCAGATGAAGCAGAACTTGAAGAAAACCCGATTGAAGAAGGGTTGTTCGAGGATGAAGCTGATCTAGACCCAATTGTTGTTCGTGAATCGACGGCTGCAAAATTACCAGAATGGCTTTCAGAATCAACTGAAAGCGCAAGTTTAGGATTTGAACCTAACGTAGACCCCGCGTCAACGACTGTAGACTTTGCGTCTACGGCCGAACAGGTAGAAGTTACTCAAGCAGAAGAAGTACCTGCTGCAAAATCTGCCAATGTTGAATCTGTCAGTCAATCAGACCAGTCAGAACCATTATTGGAAAGTTATTTGCCTGCTGATTCTGCCTCATTATTTTCAGAGGATGACTTGGATATGGAACGTGATGAATTTGGAAACCCCATTCCGCCAGAAAGTCAAGATTTAGAAGACACACTCAACTGGTTAGAAGAAATCGCAACCGTTGATGTTTTGGGTGAAGAACCAAACATCTTAAACAGCGACAAAATTGTAAATAAAGACTCTGCTTCAACTCAGTCTGAAGGCTCACAACCGTCTAACCAAGAACCAATGTCAGACATCTTTTCGGGTGGATCAGCCCTACATGCGTTTGCTGATCTCGATGAGACATCTGAGCAAGCTGAAGATGATGCTCTATCTGAATCACCCGTAGAGGAAGAGAAAGAAGTTTCTGAAGAAACACTGTCATGGCTAGACGATTTGTTTACCCCTGAGGAAGATGTGAGCAGCGGTGAGATTCCGACAGCGACATGGGACGACTCTGGAGAGCAAGTTTTACCTATTGACGCTGCTCTTGAGGATATTGTTGAGGGAGCTGGTGACCAAACAATAGATACAACTGGTGAAGTTGAAGAACAGACCCCTTCCACACTACCCGAGGCAGAAGAATCTAAGCCTAAGAAGAGCATGTTTGATATGGATGATGTTCATATCACTGATGAAGAAATATCGCATGCGGTTGAATTTGGAGATTCTGTGCCCGGTATGGATGATATTCCTGACGATCCGGAATCGTTGATGGCTTGGCTAGATCTAGATTCGAGCAACATAGCTGAAGAAACCGCTAGCGAGGCACCCCTACCAGATCAAATAGCAGAGGCAGAAGCTGAGGTTGCTGAAGAAGTACAAGGCTCTATTGCTGAGCCTGTGGCATCCTCATCTAAACCGAAAAGTATGTTTGATATGGACGATGTCCATATCAGCGATGAAGAAATATCGCGTGCTGCCGAGTTCGGCGATGAAGTTCCCGGTATGGATGATATTCCTGATGATCCGGAATCGCTGATGGCTTGGCTAGATTTAGATCCAAGCAATATGGCTGAAGAAACCGTCAGTGAGGCGCCCCTATCAGATCCAGTAATGGAAGTAGAGGCTGATATTGCTGAAGAAGTACAAGCCTCCATTGTTGAGCCTGAGGCACCCTCATCTAAACCTAAAAGTATGTTTGATATGGATGATGTCCATATCAGCGATGAAGAAATATCACGTGCTGCCGAGTTCGGCGATGAAGTTCCCGGCATGGAAGACATTCCCGATGACCCAGATGCTTTGATGGCATGGCTAGACTTGGGAGGGAGCGAAAGCACAGATGAGCCAGCTGATGATGCCCCCGCGCAACCAAAAGTTGCAGCAGAACCAGAAGAACCTGCATCCAAACCTAAAAGCATGTTTGATATGGATGATGTCCATATCAGCGATGAAGAAATATCGCGTGCTGCCGAGTTTGGTGATGAAGTCCCCGGTATGGAAGACATTCCTGATGATCCAGATGCTTTGATGGCATGGTTGGATTTAGGTGGAGATGAAGAGTCCAGCCTGGATCTTGGCGACTTGCCAAACACTATCGAAGATGATCTGATTGTGGCTGATATAGGGCAACTAGAAGAGGTGATCGAAAACTCTTCGGTTGGATCACAACTCGAAGCAAACCAAGATGATCTTGATAATTTATTCGATGAAATCGCAGGTGAAGACTCTGACATCATGGAAGAAGATCTAATCTTTGGCGATTTAGGCACCGGCCGTTTGTCTGGTTCTGACTGGCTAGACAAGATGACATTTGATAGTGACCCTGCGCTTCTGGGCGACGTACCAACGGTCCCCCCTGGCTCATTTCCGGCCGATTCAGGTAAAAATCTTGAACAAATTTTGGATGAGATGAGTGAGTCAAGTTTATCTGAGGAGCCTGATGTTGCTCAAGATCAACCTGAATTTGACTCAGCTGTTGGGGCAGTTGAAGATTTACCTGATGATCCCGATGAATTCATGAAAATATTAGAATCAGACGTTGCTGATTCTATTTCTGAGGCTGATTTGCCAGCCGACTTGGCTTCCGAAGCTAGCGAAGTTGTTGACGAGTTGGGTGATTCTTCCTTACCAGAATGGTTGCAAGTAACTGACCAAGTGGATAGTGGGGAGCTAGACTGGCTGGAAGATGCATCTCCAAGCGGTGTATTTAACTGGCTAGATGCTGAAAATGACGCAGCTCAAACAAGTGGATCAGCCGAAGCTTCTACTGACGACGAGCCAATGTCTATCTTTGATGAACCTGTAAAGGTTATTGAAGATAAATCAGAGAACCTAGTTACCCGTTTCCAAAATCAATTGGATCAAAAGCAGAACATTCCTGAACTTATCCGTCAGCTCCGGGCTGAGTTGGAGATACGCAGTGATCCAACGCTTCAGAAAATGCTGGGCGACGCATATATGGAAACTGGGCAGTTGCAAGATGCATTAGACGCATACCGTCAGGCTCAAAGACTGCTATAATTAGATCTTAGATCGGTCTTCGATCACTCAAAATAAGTTTAATAGTTAAACAATTGAAGCAGCTGCTCCACATTTAAGAGTAGCTGCTTTTTTCATGTCAATAACTTAGGAGTATTTTACAATGGAAAAAACATTAATTTTGGTAAAACCAGACGGAGTTCAACGCGGATTAGCTGGTGAAATTATCGGCCGGTTTGAGCGTCGTGGCTTAAAGCTTAGTGGAATGAAATTTATTCAAATGACCAAAGAATTGGCTTCGGAGCACTATGCGGTGCATGAAGGACGGCCATTTTATGATGCGCTTGTTGAATATATTACCTCTGGGCCGGTAGTTGCCATGGTTTGGGAGGGGAACGACGCTATCGCTGCTGCCCGAGCGACTATTGGTGCTACTAAGCCTGTAGAGGCTTCTCCCGGAACCATTCGTGGTGATTTTGGTATGGAGATTGGCCGTAACCTTGTTCATGGATCAGATAGTCCAGAGAATGGCGAAAAAGAGGCTTCTATTTTTTTCAGTGCCGACGAATTGGTAAGCTGGGATCGTGCAACAGATTCTTGGATTCTTGAGTAATATTTTTATTTAAACTTTACTCAATTTGGCCAGCAAAAAGAGCAATTTTCATAATAAGATTGCTCTTTTTTTGTTGGCTGCGGCCGATAATTTGAAAGTTTATCAATAGTTCTTAACTTTAATTTTTTCATGTTAAACACCTCACAACCAATATTTGACCCTACACTAAACTATTTAAGTGACCAGCGAGGACATTTAAAGACAGCGAGATTAATGAGGTGTAATGATGAACGATCTAATTTTTTCAAACGATAACAAATATTTGGCGGAGCATACTTACACTGAACTAAAGGAGAAAGCCTCAGGAATTTTTGGTGTTCAGAATCGTGATCACCGTGGAACGGGGCTGGAGTCTGGGTTCTTTTCACTCCTAGATGGTGTGGCGGCCGAGGCTGCAGCAGGAAACGATATTATTGGTGAGTACCCCGGTTTCTACCAAGCGATGATGGAAGACGAGAAATTGTTTGAAGTTTTCATCAAAGCAATCAAGCAAGTTTGATCTTGCGTTTGCCTGCAATTTAAAAAAGATGAGAGGTAAGCCTACATATGGGGTAGCTTGTCAATATATCGCGCCAGCCACCAACCCATTGTGCAAAGTGTTTAATATTTCAGCCTCTTATTCATAAAAGCATACATCTTACACAGTTGATAATTTGCAGCGTTTAGATATACTTGCGGCGTTTAGAGATAATTGAGGAAAAAGGAAAAATTTTCCCTGCGCATTCCTCAACTGTTTCAACCTCGTTTTTCTACGCAGCTTTTGCTGTGGTAATAAAATTCAATAAGGAGAAGAAAAAATGAAAAACAAGTTTGTACTTGGTCTCTGTTTGACCATGCTTGCCGTTTTCTTGGTAGCCTGTGGGGGAGGCGACGCTCAACAAGCTGTTGCAGATCTACAAGCTCAGGTAACTGATTTAGAATCCCAGCTAGAAGAAGCCAAGTCAATGGCGGCCGACGCTGAAGCTGCACTTGATGATGCTATGGCGATGGAAGATGAGGGCGGAGATGATGCAATGGCTGCCACCGCTAATACCTTAGCTACTGTTCAAGAGCGAGGCACCTTGCTCTGTGGTAACGGTGCTGGTGCAAGCCCAGGTTTCGCTTTCATTCAAGAAGATGGTAGCTGGGAAGGCTTCAATGTAGATTTCTGTGCTGTTTATGCAACTGCTGTACTTGGTGATCCAACTGCATTCGAATCTATCGTAACTACCGGCACCACTCGTTTCCCAATCCTCCAATCTGGTGACGCTGACGTATTATCAAACAACACCACTTGGACCTTTAGCCGTGATACCGCTCTCGGTTTCGACTTCGTACCAACCGTATTCTACGATGGTCAAGGTATGATGGTTCGCGCCGACTCTGGCATTGAGTCTCTAGCTGACCTAGATGGTGGTTCAGTTTGTGTTGCGACAGGTACCACAACTGAGAAAAACTTGGCTGACGTCTTCCGTCAATTAGACATCGACTACGAAGCCGTAGTGTTTGAAGACACCGGCGACACCACCCGCTCAGCATTTGCTGAAGGACGTTGCGACGGTTACACCACTGATACCTCAGCATTGGTTGGTAGCTTGGTTCTATTCGACGATCCATCCTCAGTAAAAATCTTGCCAGAAGTTATGTCTAAAGAGCCACTCGGCCCATTAGTACGTCATGGCGATGATAACTGGTTTGACATCATCAAATGGGCAACCAATTGTACAATCCAAGCTGAAGAGCTGGGCATTACCTCTGCTAATGTAGATGACATGTTGGGCAGCGACGACCCAGTTGTTTTGAACACCCTTGGTGTTGAAGGAGACCTTGGTCAAGCTATTGGTTTGAACAACGACTTCTGCTATCAAATTATCAAACAGGTTGGTAACTACGGTGAAATCTTCGACCGTCACCTAGGTCCAGACACTCCGTTCAACTTGTCACGTGGTGTTAACGGGCAATGGCTTGATGGTGGTTTGCTCTACTCACCTCCATTCCGTTAATCAAATATCAGATGCGGTGTGAGTTTTAATTCAAGAGTTACACCGCATTTCCTAGGCGGGCATAAAACAGTTTATTATGTCCGCCTAATTTATTGACGAATTCATTAGTTAATCTTTTTTTGGCTTAATAGCTAGGTTCATTTAACAATTTAAAGCCTGTGTATAGAGTTGCAAAAGAAGGATGGTTATAAATGGCTCAAACGACCGTTAATCCACCCGGTTCGGATGCCAATATTCCCCCACCGCCGGAAGAACAGGGAATTGGCGCTAGGGTTTTGTCCTACATATTTGACATTCGATTTCTTGGAGTTTTGGGGCAAATCGCCTTCATCTTGCTTCTTATTATCGGAGCCCAAAGAATATTTTCGAATTTTGGTAGCAATGTAGATAAACTGGGTCGAGCTCAGTTTATTTGTAGGGACGGCCGCTTCGCCTATCGCTGTGCTTATGATTTTATGGAAACCCAAGCTGGGTTTGATATAGATGATACGGTTTTAGATTATGTAAATACCGATTCCTTCTGGTGGGCACTTACGAACGGTATTGTTAATACATTTCGGGTTGGGTTGCTTGCTCTTATTGCAACAACAATCTTGGGTACTGTTATGGGGGTTGCCCGGCTTTCTGAAAACTGGCTTGTCTCCCGATTATCCCTTGCATACATTGAAATTATACGCAACACGCCGATTTTAGTTCAGCTTTTATTGCTCTATTTTTCGGTAATTTTAGCCTTGCCAGACATCAAAGATGCCCTACAGCCATTTAACTTGCCGATATACCTTTCAAATCGTGGACTGATTATGGCATGGCCACAATTTATGTCATCGGCTGCAATTTGGCTTGCATTCTTGATTCTAGGCATTATTCAATTCCAAGTTATGTGGGTTTACTTGACTCGAAGGGAAGAAAGGACGGGTCAAGACAGCAATAAAGTTGGTTGGGGAATTGCTGGTTTTCTCATCATCGCAGTGATTGGTTGGTTCATTTCAGCCTCAGTCTCTGACAATGAAGGCCTCCTTATTGCTGACAACGCACGGATTGATCAAGTTGAAGACTTTGAAAATGTTATGCTTTCGCGTGCTGGAATTAATCACATTAGTGAATTAGAAACTTTGCCGGAAGAAGAGCTAACAGCCGTGACTCTGGATGTTTGTGTTTTGCGAGAATCACCTTCAGAAGCAAACTTTGTTAATCGTTTGGCTCGAAACGGAATTCCTTTCAAGATTTCTCGTAACGGTTCCCCTGCCAAAGCTATGGACAAATATGTTGATGGATCTTGTGAAATGTTTGCCGCGCCGGTATCTATATTGGCGGCTGAGCGTGCCACACTTGAGAATCCGAATGATCATATTATTGTACCTATAGACGAACAGCCGCTTGTGTGGAGCATTCCTCGTTTTGAAAGATTTAATATCATTGGTGGAACAACGCTAACGCCCGAGTACTTTGCTCTCTTCTTGGGCCTGACCATTTTCTACGCAGGTGGTTTGGCAGAAGTTGTGCGCGCTGGTATTTTGTCTGTATCTAAGGGGCAAACAGAGGCTGCGAGGGCCCTAGGTTTGTCTGAAGGACAGCGACTCAATTTGATTGTTTTGCCTCAAGCTTTGCGCGTCATCATCCCACCGCTGATCAGCACCTATCTGAGTTTGATGAAGGATACCAGCTTGGGGGTTGCGGTAGCTTTCCAAGACGTTTATTTGGTTTCTCAGACGCTTATGAATCAATCTGGGCGTGCTTTGCAGATCATGATCATTTTGATGCTAGTTTATCTGGCAATTAGTCTTTTCTTCTCGGCCGTTTTGAATTGGTATAACGATCGGGTAGTTATAACGGAGAGGTAATTATGGCATCAGTTACAACGACAGCTCCTAGTAAGCCACCTGTCCAAGAGCGTGGAACTTTTTCAAAGAAGTTTAATTTTAATTACTTTGTACAGGATAATGTAACCGGCTCTAGAGGCTTAATTATTTGGGTATCTTTTCTTGCGCTGATAAACCTTGGACTATTGTTTCAGCAGTTCAATAATGCTCCCGGCCGGACATGGATAATCTTTGGAATTTGGGCTGTTACCGTTCTTGGGACAGTAGTCGGTGAACTGTTTACTCTTCATATTGGCGCAACACGCTGGTTGAAGGAAAACATGTTCAATTCTGTATCCAATGCTTTATTGACATTGCTGCTAGCCTTGCTCGTGGGGATTGTAGTGGCAGGATTATGGAGCTGGGGTGTCGTTAATGCGACCTTTGACCCCCAACTGACCCATCCTGATGTACGAACCTTTGATGGGGCTTCTTGGGGTGTGATTTGGGGGGCACGTAAGCTTTTACTGACAGGTTTACTTGAACCGGAGCAGAGTTGGCGCGTGATCTTGTGGACTGTAACGATTTTAGCGTTATGGGCTCTTTCATTTATTGGAACACGTGAGCAGACCCGTGAAACCAGATGGGGAACGCTCGTCCGTCAATTTGCAAACGTAGGCTGGCTTCTTTCACCGTTCCTGTCATACATCTTCTTGGCAGGTCTTGAATATACTGAACCATTTATTGATCCTCGTCGATTAATAATTGGCACCATCGTATTTTCGGCCATCATGGGTATCTTGTGGTTTTTCAAGGTTATTCAATTAACCCCAATCACAACAGCTTTGTGGGTTTTATCTTGGCCCGCTGCCTACCTGATGTGGCGCGGCATTACGCTTTGGAACGCAAATGCTGAGCTCTTTACCACTATCGATCCAGATAGATGGGGTGGTTTGCTTTTAACCGTTATCTTTGCGATTTTCGTCAATCTCCTTTCTTTACCGATCGGAATTTTGTTAGCACTCGGCCGACGGGCTGATGTGCAGGGCATTCCTTGGTGGATTTTGTGGCCAGTAGCAATTGGGCTAACCGCATGGGGGTTATACTCAAGTACTTTTGGGAACTGTATTGGCACCATTCCAGCCCTTTGTGAAAACGTTAATTTGTGGGCAACGTCTCGAAATACGGTAGAGCAAATTGTTGCATTTTGGCCACTACTGATACCGTTAGCCACATGGGCGTTTTTAAGGTCTTTTAATGGAAACTTCCTGCAAGCATTCTCAGTGCTGTTTATTGAGATTATTCGCGGTGTACCGTTAATTACACTGCTGTTTATGGCAATCATTATGGCACCCTTTTTCTTACCTGAAGATTCTCAAGGACTGAGTAACTTCTGGGCGGTAATTGTGGGATATACGATCTTTACATCTTCCTATACTGCGGAACTTGTTCGTGGAGGTTTGCAGGCCATTCCAAAGGGGCAATATGAAGCTGCCGACTCTCTAGGAATTAATACCCTTCAGAAGTACAGATTCATCATTCTGCCTCAGGCATTGCGCATTTTGATTCCACCTTTGGCTGGTGCAGTAATTGGAACATTTAAGTCGTCTTCTCTCGTAGCTTTAGTAGGGATGATTGATTTGGTTGGTTCAACAAAAGCAATTATTGCTAATTCTCAGTGGCTTGGTTTGCGGACTGAACTTTATGTGTTTATGTTTGTTCTCTACTTCTTGGTAAGTTCAATCGTTTCTTGGTATAGCCGAAGATTGGAAGAACGTACTGGACTAGGTGTAAGATAAAAAAGAACAGTTTTGAGATAATATGTCTCAAAATAAGGAAATAAAAATATGACGGCGACTATGGAAGGCCCAGAGGCCACAAAAGTGAAAGATGTGATCGTCTGCCGTGACGTTCATAAATGGTACGGTGATTTTGAAGCCCTCAAGGGTGTAGATTTGACTGTGACGGCTGGTGAGGTTGTTGTTATTCTCGGTCCATCTGGCTCCGGAAAATCAACATTCATCCGCTGTATGAATCGACTTGAAGAACATCAAGAAGGGCGCATTATCATTGACGGCATTGAATTAACACACGACGTGCGCAATATTTCTGAAATTCGACGTGAGGTGGGGATGGTATTCCAACAGTTCAATTTGTTCCCGCATCTGACAGTTTTAGAAAATATTACGCTCGCACCCATAAATGTACGTAAATGGACGCGCGAAAAAGCAGAAGACTTGGCAGTGACTTGGTTAACTCGCGTGGGCATTCCAGAGCAGGCTGATAAATATCCGGGTCAGTTATCCGGTGGTCAGCAGCAGCGTGTTGCCATTGCTCGAGCCTTGACAATGCAGCCGAAGATTCTGCTATTTGACGAACCAACCTCCGCACTTGACCCTGAGATGATATCCGAAGTTCTAGATGTAATGCGTGACTTAGCAAGAGCTGGATATACGATCGTTGCTGTTACGCATGAAATGGGATTTGCCAGAGAGGTTGCGAACCGTATTATCTTTATGGACGGCGGTGAGATTGTTGAAGAAAATACGCCAACTGATTTCTTCAATAATCCGACTCACGAGCGTACAAAGTTGTTCCTGTCACAGATCTTGAACCACTAACTTGTGATTCGCTCAACTTCTTTTGCTGAGTTTATACTTGCAAATGGTGAAGCGTCCTGTGGAATTAACTAGCGGTAGTTGTTTTGTTAAACACTAAGTGCAAACAAGTTAGTTTTGTAGGGCGCTGTGGTCGGCGTCTCGACTTACAGTCACCGGAACGATCGGAAACTTGCTCAACGAGTTGAGCTTGACGGAATACAATAATACAACCCGTGTGTAAACGGAGCGCACCAATCACTTTTTATTTGTTTGTGCTTAGTAGCTACGTCAAGGATGGATAGATGGAAACCCTTGACATAGCCTACACTGGTTTGTCTTGCTGAAATTTCGATTGCGTCATGATTGACAAATCACTAGGCTTTAGAAATTAAATGTGAACTTTTAGCAGATTTTTATTTGGTTACTTTTGAGGTGCTGCATGTCAAGTGACGCATGCTGCGTTTTAAAATGTTAATTTGATACTGCTTAATCAATACAAACAAAAAGGCCAAGCTGAATGTAAATTAGCTTGGCCTTTTCGTTTTCGATAACGGACAGAATTATTCTTTTAGCTGTTGTAATCCATGCCCAGAAACCTTGAGTAGTAAATTTGGAACCTGATCTTGGCCTGGATCACCTACAATTTTCGATGCCCAATTGCGCATAGCGGTGATCATAGGAAGGTAGATGTCGTACTCGCCTTCAAATTCAGGTGAACCGTCGTTTTCGGTGATTTCGACAGATAGCTGGGCATTATCGCGGATGGTTAAATAGGAATATACTTCACTTGAAGTAGCTACCCAGAGTTCATTTGTACCAGCTGGGCCATAGTTGTTGTATGCATGATCGAGTATTTGTTTGATATTAGCTTCTTGATCTCCATGTGCGAGTGTGTTGTACCAAAAGCGTCTATATTCTGAAGAGTTTTCTGACATCCAATTCATGATACTGATTACATCCTCGATAGCCCATTCGATCCTAGTATCACGGCCGATTTTATTTAGACCGCTAAATGGTTCGGCATTGAAGTCGCCCGATGAATACGGGCTGTCTTCATTGACTGTAATTAGGAAATCTCCTCCTGTTTCAAAAAATAGTAAGTCTGTTGTAGCTGCTACGTCTGCGAACGGTTGTACATAGGCGTCTGAAAAATTTGGAACTGCAAAGCTAATAATTTTTAAATCAGGATTACTTGAGCGGGCAATGCTTGCCTCTAATTTTTCCTGAGCATCTCGGATATCTTTTCTGTAGTCTTCTATGGTGGGGTTTGGTGTATCAAATCGCTCATGATCCCAAGAGTGATTGCCAATGACCCAGCCTTCGACTGGAATAATCTGGCTATTGACATATGGCTCATCAATAATCCAGTGAGTTTCTTGACGAAATTGATCATAGTCTTTTGCAATTAAAAACAAAGTTGCTGGCCATGATTTCGCTTTAAACTCATCTATAGCCGGAACAAGGGAACTATTATCATCAAAGCCATGAGACCAGACCCACCGCTTATCATCTTTTAGTGGGGCGACTATTGTGTCACACAGATTTGCTAAATTGGTACCCGGCGTGTGAATGACAACCACATCCTCGGCATCTGTATTGAACATAATGTTTGGTCCAACCTGTGTGTACGGTATGGGCGTGCTATTAGCCCAGACCTGAATATCAGAGGCATCATTAATTTGGACAACGATAGTGATTTCATTGAAGTTAAAACTTGGCACGGCCGACCGATCAATTGAAATTTTACAGTCCTGCTTAATTTGAGAATTTGTTGTTTGTGGAACTAGAAGCAACCCGACTATGCATAAGCCGATTGCGGCAAAAAGTAGTTTTTTGACCATTTGAAAATCCTGTTATCTAACTTATAAATCGCTCTTAAAATTCTAATAAACCTTTTAGTCTGCACAATAGCTCTTTATAGTTGGAAAGGAGAACTCTAATCTTAAGAAAACAGTAGATAGATTATGGAAAGGCTGATAACTTCCTGTAGCAATAGCTTTTTGATGACTCTTGTGGTGAAAAGTTATTTGATTGGTGAGTTTGTTAAGCATTGTCCGGTTGGAAAATGTTTATAATCAGCAAAAAAGCTTAACCACCGACAAGCCTCTTTAGCCAAAGCAAAGCTTCAAGAACTGGGGAAAATTGTTACAAAGAAAGTAGTTTGATACGGGTTTTATAACTGAAGAGAGTCCGCCTACAAAGAACACTAAGCGATTGTACAATCAACAAGTTGATTTCTTGCTATTTTCTCTTTAGCTTTGGAAAGAATAGCCAATTATTAAATTCGCTTTTCCTGACTGAATCATAGCAGCCCATACTGAACACTATGATTACAGTAAGCGATCTAATCCTCTGCAAGTGTATGTGGGAGCACACTGAGGAGATAAATAAGTGTGTTTAAATTGTTTTTTGTTTTGCTTTCAGCGCTGCGAGGCGTTCTCTGAAGTGCTGAACATTATTTAACTTTATATCTTCATAACCGCGAATCATGTCAGGTAGAGCTGCAATTTCGACTGCCGTTTCATATGATTCTGGGCTAAGTGATTGCAGCTGCTCTTCAATAATTTGACGGTACTCTTCGGGAAGTTGCTGTTCAACACGACGCACTTCTGCCTTGCCAAAAATATCTAGTGTGCTTCCCCGTAGAAATTTAAGCTTTGCCAGCAAGCGGAAAAACGGCCGGGTTAGGGTGGCATTGAACGGAATTTTCTTCTGGAATCCCAGCGCCCGTAAAATGGGGGGATGCAGCATAAACTTAATAGACGTTTTGGTCCCAAATTCAATTTCAATAGCGGACTTGAAGCTTTGTTTTAGATGTAGGCGCGCCACTTCATACTCATCTTTATAAGCAATTAGCTTATACAAATATTTTGCAACTTCAATTGCCAAGCGGCCGTCTCCAACCCCGGATTCTTTGGTTGCCACCATTGAAATAAAATCTGCATAGGATTGCGCTACTTTTTGATTTGAGTGACCAATAAGCTCAGGTACTCGAATTTCTAAAATTCTTTCTAGCTCTCCATCTGCACCTGTAGATGAGATAATCGAACGCGCTTTATCTGACAGCATAGGCTTAATTTTTTGAGTTGATTGCTGAGAGAATAAATCATCTAGTGCGTGGCTGTTGATCGCCATCAAGCGGCCGATTCTGAATGCCCTCCGATTTTGCTCAACAGCGACACCGTTTAGCTGGATGGCGTGCTCAATGGCAAGTGCCGTGATGGGAAGTGCTCCAGCCTGATAGGCTGCTCCGATTGTCATAATGTTGGCCTGCATATGGTTGCCGAATAAGGTCTCACTAATATTGATCGCGTTCAGGTACACATTATGATCGGCCGCCGTGACCATTTCTAACCGATGACGCATGATCTCATTTTGTGGAAAGGCGATCGATTTATCACGTACCATTGCCCCGGTTGGAATTTTGCTGTCAGAAACGACAGCAATGGTATGATCTTTGCGCGCCCGTTTTAAATTAGCTTCTGTCGTGCCGCTTAGTAGATCAAACACAATATATGCATCTGCACTGTGATCGCCCACCATGCAAGACATCGGCCGTTTTTCATGGGTTACCCGAATGTGTGAAACCACAGGACCGCCCTTTTGGCTGAGCCCGGTTTGATCAAGCGCATTCACATGCTTTCCGTCTAGCATGGCGGCCGTAGCCAAGATTTGATTGATTGTTACCACACCGGTTCCACCGATTCCCATCATAAAAACGTTTCCCTCAGATGGCGGCAGTTTGCGTGGTTCTGGTAGATTTTCTAGTTTCTCGAGAATGATGTCAGGCAGCACAATTCCTCTCTTCTTTGACTGTTTGTCATCAGTTACAACTGTAACAAATGCTGGGCAGTCTCCCTTTAGGCATGAATAATCTTTGTTGCACGAAGACTGATGGATTTGAGTTTTTCGGCCGAATTCAGTATCAATTGGGAATACGCTCAGGCAATTAGATTTTTCGCCGCAATCTCCACAGCCTTCACACACTTCTTCATTGATCATTACCCGTAGGTTGGGGTCTTTGGCACGGCCTCGCTTTCTTTCACGTCGTAATTCAGTGGCACACGGCTGATCATAGACAAGAGCGGTGACACCCTCCACGTCTCGCAGCACTTCTTGAGCCTCCATCAGTCGCTCGCGCTCCCAAACTACAACGCCGTTGGCCCAGTTTGTGTTAGATGAAAACTGAGATGGATCATGAGATACCACAATCGTACGCACAATCCCTTCGGCCTCTAGTGCTCGCGTCAGATCTGGAATACTCATCTCTCCATCTGCGTGCTGACCACCCGTCATGGCGACCGCACCGTTGTATAGTATTTTGTAGGTCAAACTGGCGTTAGAAGCTAGGGCTTGGCGAATAGCCATCGATCCAGAATGAAACAGGGTACCATCACCAATGTGCTGAAAAATGTGATCTACATCAGTAAAGGGAGATGCCCCCACCCACTGCGCTCCCTCACCCCCCATCTGTGTGACCCCTGTAACGTTTCGATCCATTAGGATGGATAAGGTTGAGCAGCCGATCCCACCACCCTGTAATGATCCTTCCGGCGCGACAGTTGAGGTGTTGTGAGGACACCCTGAGCAAAAGTAGGCGGTTCTGGCCGGGAGAGGATTGCTCATGCTCAAGTTGATTGAGGTCGGTGGTGCTTGAAGCTGCTGCAGTCTCCCTTCAAAAGCATCCGCAGGTATTTTTTGTACGAGCCGCTTTGCCAACAAATTGACGATTTGATCCGCATCTAGCTCATAGTCTCCACGGACTAGAAACTGGTTGAACTCATCTTTTTTGCCGACAACCAACGGCCTCTCTGCTTCGTTGTAGAGGATCTCGCGGATGAACATTTCGATAAATGAACGCTTTTCTTCAATGACGAAAATCTCTTCCAGCCCCTCGGCAAATTTTTTTACAATCGATTCTTCAACCGGGTAGATCATACCGATTTTTAGAATCCGGATACCGTACTGGTTTAGCTTATCATTCGTTAGCCCCAAGGTGTGAAGGGCTTCCATGACGTCGTAATAGGTCTTGCCTGCACACACGATTCCGATCCAGTCATGATTTGATCGGGTCACGATGCGGTTGACGTGATTAACGGCCGCAAATCGCTTGGCTGCTTCAAGTCTTCCTTCATAGATTTCTTTTTCTTGATTGAGTGAATGGGGGGCAAGGAGGGCTGGGTTCTGCGTGGGGGACCACGGCCGCCCATAGTAGGCAAATTCAGGTGTTTCAAACATCATCGGCCGGACATTTGCTGTTTCAAAAGAGTCAGCTACGTTTGTCACAAATTTGTAGCCAACCCACGAACCACTATACCGGCTCATTTCAAACCCGATCCGCCCGAACTCAATGACCTCTTGCACATTTCCCGGATACAAAACAGGCATTTGTGCGTCGTATAATGCAATTTCTGAATGAGATGGGATAGTGGATGACTTAGCTGTTGGGTCGTCTCCGGCCAAAGCCAAAACCCCCCCATATTTTCCGACACCCGTTGTTTGAGCATGTTTAAAAATATCCCCACTCCGATCAACCCCCGGCCCTTTTCCATACCAAATCCCCAAAACACCGTCATACTTGGGCCGAGGGAGCAGGTTGGCAATTTGGCTGCCTAAGACCGCTGTGGCGGCTAAATCCTCATTAACACCCGGAACAAATACTACTTCGTGTGATTTTAGCATCACCTTCTGCCGCTGTAGGAGCAGATCATATCCGCCAAGAGGGGAACCGCGATATCCTGAAATGAAAGTCGCGGTATTTAATCCCGCTTTTTGATCAGCTTTGTATTGGTCCAAGGGTAAACGAACCAAAGCCTGCAACCCAGATAAAATGATAGTTCCTTCATCTTGGGTGTACTTGCTGTCCAGTGAGAAGTGGGCTGCCAGTTCAGTGGAATTGATCATGGGAATCTCCGTATAGACTGCTAGCTTATTTTATTAGCTGTGGCTGATGTTTTGGTAATAAATTGCTCAATTTCGATTAATTTCGATTAATCAAGTCAACTCACAGCTATTTTAAACATTCCTGTTTGGATAATTCTTACTTAAAAAAGACTTCGGTCAACGCCAAAAAATAAATGCCCAGAGTCATTTGTGCAGGGCTGGCTGTAAGGCGATTTTGACGCTGGGTATGGGTAATTTATATTCGTGAATCGTTTTATATAAATGCTAGCGATAGTGTTTCAGCCAGCATAGCAGGTTTATCTGTCCCTTCGATTTCGATGGTGTTTTTCGTTTTAAGCAGAAAGCGACCGGGTGATTTTTCTGTTACATCCATCAATTCTGCACGCAACCGAACTCTAGAGTCTACTGGTACAGGGCTCAAAAATCGGATTTTATCAGCTCCGTAATTCAGCACCTGCTTGACCCCACTTGGAATGGTCTGAACCTGAGCTGACAACATTGGCAGCAATGATAAAGTCAGATATCCGTGGACAATTGTTTTGCCCAAGGGGCTTTCGGCCGCGCATCGGGCAGCGTCCACGTGAATCCACTGATGATCACCGGTGGCATCTGCGAATGCATTAATTTGATCTTGATCAATCTGAACCCATTCAGAGACACCTATTTCTTTGCCAACAAATTCTGAAATCGTAGTAAAATCGTACGCAGTCATGGGGAGGTCACCTACAGTTAAGGAATATACGGGGTCAGTAAATTATTATACGGTGCTGACCCGGCCAAATTATAATCGTAATTATGTCTTTCATCATCCTAAGTCAAATTGATCCACATATTACATCTGGATATCTCATTTTGGGATACGCCGTGATGTGGCTAATTGGATTTCTTTATGTTGTGTACCTATGGCTTCAAACTCTAAACATGGAGCGAGACATAAAAATAATGAAGCAAATTCTGTCCGAATAATTTGCTTGTAGGTCATTCTTCATGTCAGATCAAGTAACCGAAAATCCTAAACAAAAAACAAGCTCCTCATGGGATGGCTTTATCCAAGCGGCTGGTGTTATTTTGGCCATTTCCTATCCTGTTTTAGCTTTATCAGCAGGAGCGAGAGCTGTTTATCGCTTGACCCTCAAAGAAGGTGTAGTTGATTACCTTCCCCCCGCAATGAGTTTGGTTGCTGCTATCTGCTATCTTGTGGCTACTTTGGGGATTGTTTACAGAAAAAAATGGGGGGCAAATGCATGGTGGTTGTCAGTAGGTGTCTTGGGATTTGAAACGCTTTGCACACTTGTAATCGGCACGCTCAGCTTAATTGAGCCAGATTTAATCGGCCGAACAGTTTGGCGTGCATATGGAGCTGACTACGGTTATTTTCCCCTTTTCCAACCGTTGTTAGGTCTAGCATGGCTCTTCAACAAAGATGTGAGGCGATCCTACGGGTTTAAAATTTAGCTGCTTTCTTGGAACCATGCCTTAAGCCGATCAAACTCGTTACAAATGTTTTGATAAACAGTATCTGCCCCAGCCACAACTTGATTTAACCCCATCGTCTCAATTTCACCACATAATTTTGACAGTGGCAGAGCCGCAACGCTTGCAGCCCCCCCTTTCATTTTGTGAGATGCGTTCCGCAGCAGATCAAAATCCAATGTGTCGATAGCCATCTTCATTTGTGTGATTTGATCTGTAGAGTCGTCAATGAAAAGCTCGATCAACTCCGGAAGCATCTCTTCCGCATCTTCCAAATCCATACCCAGCATGTCTGCAAATGTCATAAGATCAACAGGTGATGGAGCGGCTGGTGCTGGCTGGGCCACCACCTGATTTGCACCCAGTGTGGCTATCCCAATATTGGTTAAGGCTTCCACCGCCTCTTTACACGGGGTTTCTTCAATTTCTTCAATCAAGCGCTCCACACGAACCGGTTTACTGATGTAACCATCCATTCCTGCATCTAAATATCGTTCCCGATCACCCTTCATGGCGTGGGCCGTAACCGCAACAATGCGCGGGCGATCTTCAGCAAATTCACTAATAATATGTTTTGTCGCCGTTACCCCATCCATTTCAGGCATTTGAATATCCATGAAAATCAAGTCATAGCCTTTATCACGTTGAGCTTCTACCGCTTCACACCCGTTGGTTGCCTGATCAACCTCGTAACCCATGCGTAAAAGCATTCGTGAAGCCACCTTTAAATTAATTGCATTGTCATCAACTAATAAAATTTGGATAGGATGTCGCTTGGCCATATTGGCGTCAAAAAGCTGATTTTGATTCATATCGGAAAGTCTCTAGAACGTTTACTATAATTTTCTGGATTGCGTTTTCGATGCTTACCAACGCAGGTTAATCACATTTTAGAATGCGCAGCATGCCTAGTCTGTAGAGTAAAGGTCATGTTTCATGAGTGTGGAAGACTTATGTTTGATCATACAAATACTGCTGGGTGCTGGCATGGAACAATCACTTAAAGTTTCGCCGTTTTTAAATTGAAACTTAGCAAGAAATCTGGGCTAAGCACTGGCCTAATTGGCAATAAACTCCTCTGCCAAAATGTCGTGCATAATGTCAAGCACCTTGTTGAGCTGATCATCATCTAAATTAACATGTGTGCGCAAATGATTCATGACAAAGGCTTCTGCTTCATCGTCAATTTGGCGCAGTGTTAAAAAGTTTAACCATTCACGAGATGCTTCATCATCGGGACATAAAAAATCTTTCATTGTGTTTCTCCACCCCGTCTGCTTGAGAGGCTGCCCATAAAGTGAGATATATGTTCTTAGCTTTATAAGGTTGCATAGGATTTAAGCAGCGTATAGATCAAGCAAGAGGTCTATTCGATGCTCCCTATTTAAAACGATTCGGATAGCTGTTTTCAATGGTTCATGTGGTATGGGTAAAGAGGGTATGCAGGAGTTAGGGACTGATGGGAGAATGGTATTTGATTGAGTAGCTGAATAGAAGCAAAAGGACGCATATGAGTGATGTTGAAAAAATTCTTGGTGTGGTTCTAGCGGCTGGAGCAAGTAGCCGCATGGGAACCTCAAAGATGGCGCTACCATGGGATGAGGTGTCCATTTTGGAAACGACGCTTGCTCATGTTTCCGGCTCTGGTGTAGAAGATATTTTGCTTGTTACAGGTGGACATCGCGAGTTGGTTGAATCACTGCCCTGCGTGGCCGGTATCGAGCAGATATTCAATGCAGACTATGCGGCCGGTGAGATGATTTCCTCAATTAAGTTAGCCCTGCAGAAGATTCTATCTTCACCTAATTTGCCTGATGCGATTTTTGTTCTTCCGGGGGATATGCCGTTTGTTACTGCTGAAATCATTGATCAAATTATTGGGATTTGGCGAAAAAGCCCTGAATACATCGTGGCACCTCAGCATTCCGGTAAACGAGGGCACCCTGTTTTATTCCCGTTTGAGATATTCAAAGAATTTGAAACGTTATCGGCTGAATCTGTACCAAGGGACCTACTCAAGAAGCATAAACTACTGTTGCGATTGGTTGAAATAAGTGATCCGGCTGTATTGATTGATATTGATACGCCCGAAGCATATGCTAAATATCGGCCCCTTTCAGGCTAAGTACAAACACATTCGTTTTGAAGGGGCTGTGCGTGGTCAGCATTTTATCGTACCGCTCCGGTACAATCATGAACCGGCCGATGCCTATCTATCATTTCAAACTTGTCTGAACTTAGTGCTTCACTAAAAATGGTTTGATGAAAATGCCTGCAAACTAAAACATCATATGTAGTCGATATCAACTGAAACAGGTAATTCGGTTAGATAACAATTTGACGTAATACTAGCTGCGGCGAGCCTGTATAATCTCCGCCATAATAGAAAGAGCGATCTCTTCAGGATTTTGTGCGTTGATGCTAAGACCAATTGGTCCATAAATTTTGCTGATCTGTTCCTCTGTAAAGCCTGCTTCGGTCAGGCGTTTCACTCGTTTCGCATGGGTTTTCCGGCTTCCCAGTGCACCCACGTAAAATGCCGCCGAATCTAGCACTTCATGCAGGGCTGGGTCATCAATTTTTGGATCGTGGGTTAACAAAGCTACGGCGGTGTTTTCATTTATATTGATCTGTTCAAATGCCTTTTTAGGCCATTTTTGAATTAGACTATCTACATCAGGAAAACGTTCATCGTTGCCAAACCCTCTTCTAGGATCAACTATGATCGTCTGATACCCCAATAATTGTGCCATTTGGGTCAAGGCTACAGCAATGTGTACGCCGCCGACCATTATTAACTGGGGAGCTGGCAAAAAAACCTCTACAAACAGCTCTACGCCATCTGATAGATTGACCAACTGATTTTTGCCCGCCTTCATTATTTTCAGTGTCGTTTCAACTGCTTCGGGGTGACTTGTGCTACCAGCTACAAGCCGATTCTTGTCGATGACAAATTTTTCTCCAACCCGCTCTTCATCAGCTGAGCTGACCAAAGTCCCCATTGCGCCCATTTGATCTTCTTCGATTAGATTGTGCATGGCCTGATAAACATCTTGATTGAGCATTTCAACAAACACGCGAATGTTTCCACCACAGGCCAATCCAACTTCCCACGCAGTTTCATCTGCTACACCGTATTGAAGTAATTTTCCTTGATTTTGATTGATAGCATTCACTGCTTCCTCAAACACAGCCCCTTCAACACAGCCTCCACTGACTGATCCAGACATTTTGCCATCGGGCGTGATTGCCATTTTTCCCCCAGCTTTACGCGGAGCAGAGCCCCATGTTTGAATGACAGTAGCTAAGCCAACCGTTTGATTGTTTTCAAGCCAATTGTTGACATCAGGAATAATTTCTTGCATTTAAAGTTGCCTCTACTTTTTTCTTGAGATGATCTTTTCAGTATAGCAAAATGAACTGACTCAGTTTTTTGTATTTGCATTTTGCATAGATTCCACAATAGTTCCCGGCTCTTTTGCCATCAAAAATTTTGGCCAGAAGCTGAATGAAACAAACTGCAAGTAATTAGCAGATTTTTGCATGAACCTATTGCCTTAAGAAATTATCAGTTTATAATTCTTAGTTGGTTTAGGTCTACCTTCAGACCTAATTTTCATATCACACATACTTTGACAAAACTGATTGTGCCAAAAAATTGCTGCAAGGCGATCCGTATCGCTGCGTAAAAATATTTTGGTCCAGATTTTGATTGATAAGTATGGAGGACAGCGGCCAACATGTTGATGGCTAGCTGTAATAACAAATGTAGGAGTATAAAATGCCGGTAATTTCTATGAAGTCACTGCTTGAAACAGGCGTGCACTTCGGACATCGCACTCGTCGTTGGAATCCAAAGATGGCACAGTTCATCTTTACGGAACGCAATGGCATCCACATCCTTGACTTGCAACAAACAATCGTTTTGGTTGATGAAGCGTACAATTTCATCAGGGATACGGTTGCGGGTGGTGGAAGCGTTCTCTTTGTGGGAACCAAACGACAAGCACAGGATACCATTCAAAAGGAAGCACTCCGCTCGAACCAACCTTTTATCAACCAGCGTTGGCTAGGTGGCACCCTCACTAACTGGACCACCATTCGTCAACGCTTGAATCATCTTGAATTTTTGGAAAAACAGCGTGACGCTGGTGAGTGGGAAGGTTTGAAGAAGAAAGAGCGTTTGATGCTCGAACGTGAGATCAACAAACTTGAAACCCGCCTTGGTGGGTTGCGTAACCTCAATCGTTTACCAGACGCAGTTTTTGTGGTTGATGTAAACAACGAAGACACTGCTGTACTTGAAGCAAACAAGAAAGGCGTGCCAGTGGTCGGTATGGTAGACACGAATAGCAACCCTGACTTGGTTGATATGGTGATTCCAGCCAATGACGATGCGATTCGCGCAATCAAACTAATTGTCGGCCGGATGGCTGATGCAGCTCTAGAAGGTTTAAACATGCGTCAGGATGCATCGCTTGATACCGACGATCAATCAATGGTAGACGCTGGTGGTTTTGACGGTATAGATGATGACCTAGCAGATAGTGAACTGCTTGGAGATTCAACGCGCGCTCACATTGAAAGTATGGCAGAACCGGAAGAGGCTACAGCCACTGAAGAAACTGCCCCAGCTGAAGAAGCACCTGCAAAAGCTGCAGAGGAAACACCTCAAGCGGAAGACACCGCATCTGAAGAATAAACTGTTTGCTGAAAAGCAATTCGTAAACTTACAAATTGAACAAGGCGAACCCAATTAGGTTCGCCTTTTCTGTTGAATAATAACAAAAAAGATTCGTGTCTGATCACTCAAGGCACTAAAGCAAAAATTTAGGAGAAATAAAAAGCAATGGCTAATATCACCGCTCAAATGGTTAAAGAACTGCGCCAAGCAACAGGTGCAGGAATTTTGGAAACTAAAAAAGCACTCGAAGCAACCGATGGCAACTTTGATAAAGCGGTTGACCTCCTCCGTGAGAAAGGAGCTGCACGCGCTGCGAAACGTTCGGGGCGTGATGCGAACGAAGGTCTTATTAAAATGTACTCACATCCCGGAGGCCGCATCGGTGTGATGCTTGAGCTCAACTGTGAGACTGACTTTGTTGCACGCAACGAACAGTTCCAGCAGTTAGCCCACGACCTGGCCCTGCAAATCGCGGCGATGGCCCCTAAATACCTAAATATCGAAGACGTTGATCAATCAGAGCTTGATCGCGAGCTTGAAGTTTTGCGCAACCAAGCGCTTTCTGAAGGCAAGCCAGAGCACATCGTTGAGAAAATTGTTTCTGGTCGCATGAGCAAATTCTATGAAGAAATTTGTTTAGTTGAGCAGTCGTTTGTCAAAGATGACAGCAAAAAGATCAAAGATTTGGTTACCGAAACGATCAGCGTGACTGGTGAAAATATCATCATCGGCCGATTTGCTCGATTCGAAATTGGTGAATCAGCCGAGTAGCAAAACTTGGGGTGTAGGCAACTACACCCCTTTTTTTGTCATATGGTTGATAGCAATATCCGTAGGTATTCAAATATTTTTTTTAGATCCATTGAAACAAAGGAGTTTTTATTAAATGCCTGAATTAGCATACAACCGAATTCTGTTAAAACTAAGCGGGGAGGCAATGGCGACTGATCAAGGCTTCGGCATTGATCCACAGCGGGCGTCATATGTTGCTTCTGTTGTCAAAAATGCGCATGCGTTGGGTGTACAGGTGTCGGTTGTGATTGGAGCAGGTAACTTGTGGCGCGGCGCGATTGGCATGGAAATGGGTATGGATCGCACGACGGCCGATCATATGGGCATGATCGCTACAGTAATGAATTCTCTTGCACTGCGAGATGCTTTAGAGCGGATTGGCGTTCCAACCCGAGTGCAGACCGCCATCGAGATGCGTGCTATCGCCGAGCCTTATATTCGCTTGCGAGCCATCCGCCATATGGAGAAGGGGCGGGTTGTTATTTTTGGTGGTGGGACAGGCAATCCCTACTTCACAACAGACTCTGCTGGCGCACTGCGGGCCAATGAGATCAATGCCGAAATTTTAATTAAGGGAACTAAAGTAAGTGGAGTTTACGATTCTGATCCTATGAAGAATCCAAGCGCTGTCAAATATGACCGGCTTAGCTATATTGATGCCTTAAATTCACGCCTGAGGGTGATGGACTCCACCGCAATATCGTTGTGTATGGACAACGAAATGCCTATCGTGGTGTTAAACCTATGGGAAGAAGATGCTGTTAATCGTCTGATTCAGGGTGAAAATGTTGGAACTATCATTTCAACTGCTCCATAACTTTTCTGGCTGATTAAACATAACAAAAAACAAAGTATCTGCGGGTAAAACAAAGTAATGCCGAGATCAGCGGGTTGAAAATCTGCTTACCTATGGTACTATCGCCTTTGCCAGTACCTGAACTGGCACCCCACCAATAGACAGAAACATTCACTATAAGAGAGTAAAAATGGTTGAAGAATCACTTGAAGATGCAAAAGACCGGATGAGCGGAGCAATTAATGCCCTTCAGGGTGACCTGAATTCTTATCGTACTGGCCGTGCTTCACCTACCATTTTAGATCGCTTGACGATTGATATGTATGGTTCACCACTGAGCCTCAATCAGTTAGCTTCCGTATCGGTTCCAGAGCCACAGCAGCTGCTAATTAAACCTTATGATGCGAGTTCGGTTTCTGCCATTGAGAAGGCTATCCTCAAATCTGATTTAGGCTTAACACCTAATAGCGACGGGCGACTCATACGTTTAAATATTCCTCCTCTAACTGAAGAGAGACGTCGTGCTTTAGCTAAGCAGGTTGGGAAACGCGTTGAAGAGGCAAAGATTGCCATTCGTAACGTACGCCGTGACGTGCAAAATGACCTGCGTGAAATGGAAAGCGAAAAAATGATTTCTGAGGATGAAGCGAGATCTGCACATGATCGCTTGCAAAAACTTACCGATGAGTTCGTCGGAAAATCAGAAAGTGTTGGGAAGTCCAAAGAATCGGAGTTGCTCAAGCTCTAAACGGTTCGCGGAAGCGCTAATTTTTTTGACAAGCACTTAAGTCACATGGCATTGATGGTATCTGATTTACAATAGGTAGCATTGTTGAAGTATTGAGCTGCGATTGAGGGTCAGAATAATGATACTGCAAAAGGAAACATTGGATTTAGGCGGGGTAAAAATTCCCGAACACGTAGCGGTCATTATGGATGGCAACGGCCGGTGGGCAAAGAAACGCATGCTACCACGTCAAGCGGGCCATCGCGCTGGGGTTGAGAATTTGCGTGAGATCATCGATGCATGCATTGAGTTTGGCATCAAGGTTCTGACGATTTATGCTTTTTCCACTGAAAATTGGTCAAGACCGGAGACTGAAGTCCGTGGTCTAATGCGTATTTTTTCACGCGTGCTTGACCAAGAAATTAATGACCTTCATGAGCAAGGGGTGCGTGTTCATCACATTGGAGACTTAGGCGGCGTTGAGCCCAACTTGCAAGCTGGTGTTAGAAAAGCGATCGAGCTCACAAAAGGTAATGACCGGCTTTTGCTAAACGTGGCATTTAACTATGGCGGCCGTGCGGAAATTGTCCATGCAGCGCGGAAAATACTGGCCGACGGTATCTCGCCTGAGGAGCTAGACGAAGAACTCTTTGGAAAATATCTCTTTACGGCCGGTGTGCCAGATCCTGATTTGTTGATTCGGACCAGCGGTGAATACCGAATCAGTAACTTTCTTATTTGGCAAGCTGCGTATTCTGAATACTACTTGACCCCAGTTTACTGGCCTGATTTCGGCCGTGAAGAATTGTATGAGGCGCTGATTGCCTACACTGGCCGCGACCGACGTTTTGGTGCGCTCTCCTAAGCTCTAACATAAATGTTCTGGCAAAGATTTTACGTAGTCGTTTTCGGTGTACCCATCTGTTATGGCATCATATGGTTTGGAGGGTGGCTGTTTTTTTTTGTCATTCTTGCCCTTTTAACCTTAGCCTGCTTTGAATATACCCGCATGGCCTTTGGGGAGCGCTGCTACCCACAATTTGTTGCGCTGACCGTGACAGTTTGGCTAGAAATCTTTGCCGACCGCTTTGATCTTCCGCCACACGGCGATTTTTATACTTTTCTCTCCCTATTTTCCCTTCTGGCTTTCTCACTTTGGGGATACGAAAGGCGAAACAGCACATTTCCGACAAATCACTTGATCAAAATGTCTTTAGGCTTCCTCATTATCGGGTGGATGGGTAAGTATTTGCTCGATTTGCGCAGTTTGGACGCAACGGGTGGAGCATTTCTATTGATCATATTTGCTATTTGGGCAGCCGATGTTGGTGCTTACGTTTTTGGCAGCTTGATCGGCCGAACGAAACTTTCACCCGTCATTAGCCCTAACAAAAGTGTAGAAGGATACATGGCCGGTATCGTTTCAAGCTGCATTGTGACCCCTCTATTTGGCTACTTTCTGTACCCGCAGTACTCTATCCAAACTGCGCTTCTCATCGCCCTCATTCTTTCAGCTCTAGTTCCTCTTGGTGACCTTGGTATGTCTATGCTCAAACGCCAAGCTGGAGTGAAAGATTATGGTGGTATCATCCCCGGACATGGCGGAATTATGGACCGGTTAGATACGATCTTGTGGGGCATTGTTCCCGGTTACTATCTAATTGTAATGATGGCTGGTTTATAATCTGGCTCCTTCTTCAATCGGCCTGCATTTCGTTAAATTGCAAAGAATCTGATATTTCTACGTTTGATCAGATGAAGATGTATCTGACCCATGTATAATTACTGTCGCACTATCAAGGCCAGTGTATGTGCTTATCTAGGTCTCCACCTTGTTCCGGTCACCTAAACTTAAACCACATTGTTAAGCTTTTAACCGTTAAGCCTTTAATCTAACAGCCTTCCATAATCAATTCACCCGAGGTTAATTCATGTCAAGCCAAATGAAGTTTACTCAAAAAATCGTCACAATTGAGCGTTACATTCTTGAGAACCAACCAGACTATGCACGAGGCGATTTTACTAACCTGCTCTATGACCTTGCTATGGCGGCAAAACTTATCGCCAATAAGACTACGCGGGCTGGGCTTGCAGATATTCTTGGGTCAGCTGGTGAAATGAATGTTCAGGGTGAAGAACAGCAGCAGCTTGATATTTACGCAGATAGAACGATTTTTAGGCTCTGCGATCATACCGGCCGCGTATGTGCGATGGCGTCTGAAGAACATGAAGATATTCTTGAAATCCCAAATGAATTTCAAAAGGGCCGATATGTCCTAGTTTACGATCCGCTGGATGGCTCATCAAATATTGATGTAAATGTTTCGATTGGAACTATTTTTGGCATTTATCGCTGTGTTGACTGGGCAAACAGAGGGCGCGTGGAAGATTGCCTGCAGCCGGGTAGAAAATTATTGGCAGCCGGATATGTCTTATATGGTGCCAGCACCATGCTTGTTTACAGTACGGGGCAGGGGGTGCACGGGTTTACGCTTGACCCACACATTGGTGAATTTCTTCTGTCTCATCCTGATATGCGGTTTCCTGACCCGAAATATTACAGTGCCAATCACGGGTATTTTCAGAGATGGTCTGAAGGGGTGCAGGCATACACCGGCTGGCTTCAGGGCAATACCGAAGAAGAAAAAGATGCCCCTCAAGGGCTTTCTGAGCGATACATTGGCTCCTTGGTAGCTGATTTCCATCGTAATTTGCTTAAAGGTGGCCTCTTTATGTACCCCGGTGAGCACAGCAAGCCAGATGGAAAAATTCGTTTGCTCTACGAAGCTGCTCCACTTGCTTATCTGGCACATCACGCAGGTGGTTATGCTTCAAATGGCAAGCAAGCGATCCTCGATTTGACGCCTGAAAGTCTGCACGATCGGACCCCATTCTTTGTAGGTAATACAAGGCTTGTGCAAAAAGCTGAAGACTTTATACGCAGATTTGATTAAAATCAGAGTCAGTTCTAATTGACCCTCCCTTTGTTTAAGGCTATACTATGTGAGTGGTTTGATGCAAGCCACTCCCTGCACCCCTCATTTCAGTATCATAGATAATCGTAAATGCAAGGCTGACTTTACTCTATCTAATAGTAAAGCAGGGGATTTTGCCAAGAGCTTATATACTCAAAAAGTTTATTTAATTTATTTTGACGGATTGTCCGGCCAAATTATATAGAGCAGTAGTTAGTACGCATACCGTGTAGTATTTTTGTACTGATTAGGCGCCTTTGCGAATTTTATAAGAATGCAGTTAAGCCTGATTGATTAGCCTGATCGAACTGTCCCGTTCCAACTAATAGGTTTCCCTACCCACTTAACTAAGAATATAAAAATTAATTTCGTTCGAATGATGAACAAATAGATAGTAGCAGTTTGAAAATTGTTTTGTTTCACTCAAACTGTTAACACTAACTATCTGGAGAAAGACATGGATTACAACGTTTTAGAGCAAAAGACGCTAAGCGAGCTTCGAATGCAGGCCAAAGAGCTTGGTGTGAATGGTTTTAGTACCATGAAAAAAGGCCCTCTTGTTTTCGAAATTATGCGTACACAGGCGCGTTCTAAAGGACTGGATTTCCGGGGGGGTGTGCTTGAGTCCACCACGGAAGACAAGCAGCCGATGGGATTCCTGCGTTCAGGACATAACTATTCACCAAGTGATAGGGATATTTATGTCTCGCATTCCCAAATTCGTCGTTTGGGCTTAAGAAATGGAGATATGGTTATTGGGCAGGTTCGCGGACCAAAAGATAATGAAAAGTATCATAGTCTTATTCGCGTCGAATCAGTTAACGGATTAGATCCTGAGCATGCTAAAAGTCGGCCGCGCTTTGAAGAGCTCACACCTATTTTTCCAGATCAGAAATTAAAACTTGAGACCACTTCAAATATTCTTTCGACTCGTTTGATTGATCTTGTTTCACCTATAGGTCGCGGTCAGCGTGGTTTGATTGTTTCACCACCTAAAGCTGGTAAAACAACAGTCCTGAAAGATATCGCCAATGGCATTTCGCAGAACTTTCCGGGAGTGCACTTGATGGTTGCGCTGATTGGTGAGCGGCCGGAAGAGGTAACTGACATGGATCGGTCAGTAGAAGGTGAAGTCATTAGCTCAACCTTCGACGAGCCAGTACGCAATCACTGCCGAGTGGCTGAAATGGCGCTTGAGCGGGCGAAGCGGATGGTTGAATCCGGCCGAGACGTGGTCATTTTGCTTGACTCCATCACCCGTTTGGCGCGTGCTTACAACTTAACACTCCCGCCAAGCGGCCGTACATTGTCTGGTGGTTTGGATCCCACAGCCCTTTATCCACCAAAACGATTCTTTGGGGCCGCACGTAACCTTGAAGAAGGTGGCAGCTTAACCATTATAGGCACCACGCTTGTAGATACCGGAAGTCGTATGGATGATGTGATCTACGAAGAATTCAAAGGGACGGGTAATATGGAACTCATGCTTAGCCGACGTATGCAAGAGCGTCGTATTTTCCCTGCATTTGACATTGAGCGTTCAAGCACACGTCGTGAAGAGTTGCTACTGTCTGGTGATGAGCTGGCGCGCGTTTATACGATGCGCCGTATGCTTGGTCACTTGATTGACACTCCCGGATACGACATTGTCAGTGCAACGGAAGCGATGGTACAACGCGTACGTGAAACCAATGACAACTATGAGTTCTTGGAAGCACTAACAGCAA